>JAKSCP010000230.1 GCA_022360535.1 Pseudomonadales bacterium
ACTTTTGATCTATGGAGCCAGCTTCGTGACACCAGCGATGACCCGGCCCGTGAACCTGGGCCGATCTTTCCAGGTCGGCTGCGTAATCCTGGCGTGCAGTCCTTTTTCCAACTTCCTATTGCCATCAACCAGCAGGATCTCATCGCGGGAGAAGTTGATGTGGCAATTCTGGGCGCGGAAATTGATATGGGGGTGGGTATGCGCGGCGCTGGCGAAGGTCCGAACGCACTACGCTCTAATCTGGGCATCGGTGGTGGCGGAAGTCTGCCCCATATGCATACCGGTGTTGCCTGGAAGCAAGAGTTGAATGCTGTTGATTACGGCAATGCCCCAATCGATCGGTTCAGTGTCGAACGCAGTATGCCAACAGTGCGTGCCATGGTACGCGAAATTGCCGAAACCGGTGCCATACCCGTGGTGATCGGTGGTGACCACTCTCTGGAATACGCTGACGTTGCGGCAGTTGCTGATGTCTATGGCAAAGAGAATGTCGGGGTTATTCACTTCGACGCCCATTTCGATGCCGCCGGCGCTGGCTATCTGGGTCACATCATGTCCCACGCCCAACCCATCTACCAACTCATCGAAGAAGGCCATGTACTGGGACAGAATTATATTCAGGTTGGCTTGCGTGGCTATTGGCCCGGCGAAGAAGGTTTTCGCTGGATGCGGGAGAACAATTTTCGTTATCACACCATGGCCGAGATCGAGCGGGACGGCTGGCCTGCAGTGATGGAAAAAATACTGGCTGAAGCCAACGACGGGCCTGAGTATCTTTATGTGTCATTCGACATTGACGTGCTGGACCCTGCCTATACACCAGGTACTGGCACTCCGGTTCCCGCTGGGCTTACACCGAGGGAAGTGTTTCCGCTGATTCGAGCGCTGTGCACAGAGAACAATCTGGTGGGTTTCGAACTGGTTGAGCTGAATCCCCTTGTCGATCCGGGTTACACGACGATTCTTAATTCTGATCGCGTGGTGCAGGAATGTCTGACTGGCATCGCCATGCGAAAGGTGGGCATTACCGATGGCGGTTATCTGAATCCACTGACTGTGGAAGACGACGTACCAGACCCAGCCGATTGAATTTCTGGCATTCCACCCAAAACCCCTCTAACCAGGGAATTTCTCCCGCATTTCCTGCACCTTAAGCAGCTTGCGGCAATATGTCGCATCTGGCTCAAGCCCCCGTAAATCAAGGCCTCGAAGTCAGCCATCAGTTCTACTACCGACGCTGCGACACCGTGTCACACTCTTGCTTCTATATAAGCCCCTAGAATCCCGCCCACTTCAAAAACAATTGCCCAACCGTCCACCGGTTGCTTGCGTCGATACGGGCTTACATTCAGGGGAGTAGTAAGAATGGTCCTAAGAAAGAAAAAACTTGTCGCTGGAATTACGCTGACAAGTGCACTGTTAACAAGTCTCAGTGCCACCGCACAAGAATCACAAATTGAGGAGATCGTTGTTTGGGGAAGTGATCGCGACCAGAGTTTCGCCAATCTAAGTCCAAGCAGCATCCTCACTCAGGAAGATTTCCGCAGCATCAATGCAGCAACCACAGAAGATCTGGTCAAGTTTGAGCCCAGTGTGGTGATTCGTCGCCGTTTTATCGGCGATTCCAATGGTGTGCTCGGCATGCGTGGTTCGAATATGTTCCAGACTTCTCGATCCATGGTGTTTGCAGACGGTGTGCCGCTACATTATCTGCTGCAGTCTCGATGGAACGGTGCGCCGCGCTGGACCATGGTGTCAGCCAGTGAAATCGCCCAGGTGGAAACCCTGTATGGGCCTTTCTCAGCAGAGTACAGCGGTAACTCCATGGGGGGAGTGGTCAATATCGAAACGGCTATTCCACAGCAGGAAGAATTTCACTTCGACAGCTCTTACTTTTCTCAGTCCTTCAACGACTATGGTTTCGATGACACTGTAGACGGTTACAAGACGTTCGTTTCTTACGGCAACAAGTTTGGCGATACCAGCGTCTATCTTTCTTATAACCACCTGCGGAATGACTCTCAACCACAGACATTCCGAGCGGGCAGCCGCAGCACATCCGACACTCCGCTGGCCGTTAGCGGGACCATTGTGGAAAATGATGACCGGGGTCGACTTGCCAGTTGGTTTATGGATACCGGTATTGTGGATACGGAAACCAACAACTACAAATTTAAACTAGGTCACGACTTCGGCAACTGGAACACCTTACTTAACGTCGCCTACGAAGACCGCAGCTCAGTCGCAGATTCCGCTAACACCTATTTACAGGATGGCAATGGCAATCCAGTTTATAGCGGCCACGTCGTGGACAACGGCCGCCAGTACTTTGTACCTGCCAGCCGCTTCGCAACCAGCAACCTGGAAAGAGACAGCTTGAATGTCGGCTTACGCCTCCGGGGCGATCTCACTGACACCATAGAACTTGAGGCAAATGTTAGCCGCTTTGAAGTACTTCAGGACGAGAACCGCAGATCTTCCACTCATCCCGATGATCCGAACCACACACTGGCAGGTCAGGTGCAGGATTTTGGTGATACAGGTTGGGACACCGCCGAAGTCAAAGTGTACTTCAATGAGCTAGGTGTTGATGGCCTTAGCCTTGTCACAGGTGTACGTCGCGAATCCTATGAACTGAACCTGGATATCTTCCGCTCAGATAACTACATCGCTGGCGAGAAGACAGCCTTCACTTCACGTAGTGGTGGTGAAACCGAAATACTGGCCACCTTCGCCCAATTCAACTGGCAGATTAATGACCAGTGGGATGCGGCTTTTGGAGTACGCTGGGAAGACTTTGAGAGTAGCAACGGGTACTTCGACAATGACGATCCCGATACCGCTGAGTTTGATCTAACCAGAGTACCTACTCGTGGCGATGATCAGGTCTCTCCCAAGTTCTCATTGGGCTATCGACTGGATGACAACTGGTCATTCCGTTACTCCGTCGCACAGGCTTACCGCTTTCCAATCGTTGAAGAGCTGTTCAGTCAATTTGAAGCGTTCAATACCATCAGTATTTCCAATCCAGGACTCAATCCCGAAGATGGCGTACATCACAACTTCATGGTAGAACGTGGACTGGACAATGGGTATATCCGGGTTAACTTCTTTACTGAGAACATCGAAGACGTCATCGAATCGCAACTCGGTATCATTGACGGAGGCACGTCGCTTCGCACCTTCCTGCCTATCGATGAAATAGAGACCACCGGTGTCGAATTCATTACCAATGCCAATGACCTGTTCATCGACAATCTCGATGTTCGGTTTAACCTGGCCTATACCGATGCTGAAATTGTTCGCAACGCACCGAATCCTTCGATTGAAGGCAATGTCTACCCACGTATGCCGGAATGGCGCGGCAATTTGCTCGCCACTTACAATATTCGTAACAACTGGGATGTAGGCGTGAACTTTCAGTACGCCTCCGACAGCTTCGGGCGCACCGACAATACCGACATCCAGGATAATGTGTACGGTGCCCAGGATGGCTATGAGCGAGTGGGATTGAAGTCGACTTACCGCATGGACAATGGATTGGCGCTTGGTCTGGGCGTGGACAATATCAGTGACGATGTGGCCTATGTTGCTCATCCGTGGCCTGGTCGGACGTTTTATCTGAACCTCTCTTATGATTTATAGTTAGCCCTGCAATCCGCATTTTTGGAGTAGTAGAGTGATTAAGACGGTATTAAGAAGGTCATTGCTGAGTGGGGCGGCGGCGCTGTTTTTGCAGGGATTCAGCGTCGCTGCTCTTTCTCAATCAGTAGACTGCGAAGCCAATACTTCCATTCATTGTGGCAGTGCCCCAAGTGCGGTATTTGATGCTAACGGCAGGCTGTGGACGGCTTTCGTTCAGAGCGAACAGGTGTTTGTCAGTTACTCCGATGACCAGGGCACAAGCTACAGCGAGCCGGTGGCGGTTAATCCCATTCCGGAAGATGCGGAACACAATGGCGAAAACCGGCCAAAGATTATCGTCGACCAGGATGGCACGATTTATATCTCCTGGACCCTCAAAACCTCTCCACGATTTACCGGTGAAATTCGTTTTAGCCGCTCGACCGACGGCGGCAAGAGTTTCGAAGCGCCGCGTACCATTAATGATGACAATCTGTTCGCCGGCCATCGCTTTGAGACTTTGTATCAGAATCAGGCAGGACATCTGTATCTGACCTGGATCGACAAGCGCGATCTGGAAGCCCACCTGGCGGATGATCGTGAGTATGCTGGCGCAGCTGTGTACTACGCCGTATCCAAAGATCAAGGCAAAACTTTTTCAGACAACTATCGTGTTGCCGATCATAGCTGCGAGTGCTGCCGCATTGCCATTGCACCCCGCGGCCCGGAAAACATCGCCATTTTATGGAGGCAGATATTTGGTGAAACAACCCGCGATCATGCCATCGCTGTGTTGACTCCGAACGGCGCTACCCTGGAAACCCATCGCGCCAGTTACGACGAATGGCAGATCGATGCCTGCCCACATCATGGCCCAACCATGGTCCAGTCCAGCCTGTCCGGTGACTATCACATGAGTTGGTTCACCAATGGTGATCTGCACCAGGGCATCTACTACGGCAAATTCTCATTTGATTCCCAGCAACCAGATCAGGTCTATCGGGTTGATGGCAGTCCTGGCGCAGGACACCCCTACCTGGGCGAGTTCAACGACACACTGCATCTTATCTGGAAAGGATTCGATGGCGAGCAATCAACGGTGCAACTCATTCGCTCATTTGATGACGGCGCGTCCTGGACCGATCCCACTGTGCTGGCCACTACCACCCAGGGTTCGGACCATCCACTCGTGGTAACTCATGACGACGGGCTATACCTGAGCTGGCACAGTGATGAATATGGCTATGTCTTTCAAAAATTTACTGATCGAAGTGAGAGTCTATCCAGTGACTAGCACAAGGCATAGAAAGTCTGTGGTGTGGCAGCAACTCGTGCTCGCTCTGTTGTTAGCAGTTGCCAGTTATAGTCATGCCGATAACTTCAAGCCATTCACAGCGGATTCGTTTGCTGAGATCAAAGCCAGTTTTCAGGGCTCAGAGTTTCTTGTTGGACTGTGGTCCGTTGATTGCCCACCCTGTCTGGTGGAGCTGAACATGATGGGAGCACTGCTGGAGAACAATCCAGACCTTCCCTTCGTATTGATTTCAACCGATCCCATTTCTGATCGTGAATCAGCAATGGAATTTCTCGAAGACTTCAATCTTCATGGAAGAGAAAGCTGGATGTTTGCAGACAGTTTTACTGAACGTCTCCGATTTTCCATTGATCCAAATTGGTATGGCGAACTTCCCCGGAGTTATTTCTTCGACTCCGAACATGTAATGCAATCCCATTCAGGCATTATGACAATGGAACTGCTGGCAAAGTGGTTCGACCGCGAGCTTTCTCTTTGATAAGAGATTCCAATTACCTCCCAGGTAATTGATAGACTAACCTCTGCTCGTTATTTTTCACGAATGCGAGAAAAAGCAATCAGCTTCATGCTGCTCACTATTGCGGCAATTCATCTTGCACCACTGGTAGGATTTCTGGGAGCAGAGCGACTGGAGTCACTTTACGGTATCGCCATTGAGTCATCTGAGCTGGAAATTCTGATGCGCCATCGAGCGATATTGTTTGGCATCCTCGGTGGAGTTTTCGTCACGGCAGCTTTCAAGAGGGCTTTTCAACACCAGGCCTTCATCATTGCCGCCGCCACTCTGGTTCCGTTTTTCTATCTGGTTGCCGTCAGTGAAAACTACAACGAAGCCATCAGCACGATTGTAAGAGGAGATATCATTGCATTGCTGTGTCTGACTACCGCCGTTGTTTTACGCTATCTGCCAGCAATGCGAAACTAGGGGCTATTAGCCTGATTCCAATTGACTATGATTAGCCGTGATTTGCTCACGGGTAATCTGATAGACACAACAATCATCATCGCCAAAGCGACGATTCTCAACGAAACAGAACCCCAGGCGTTCGTAAAACCTGATCGCATCTTTATTGCTTGCTAGTGGGTCAATAAGGACAGCCGTTACTTTCTCATCTTCGATGCAGCGCAGCAGTGCCAATCGCATCATCTCAGTGCCATAACCTCTGCCCAGATCGTCAGCCTCGCCGATCCAAATATCGATAGCCCGCAAGTTCTCAGGACAAGATCCCCAGTAATGGGATTCCTCATGATGAGGATCGATGATTTGCACCATACCCATGGGCCGACCATTGAGTTCGGCGATAAGCAGCTCCTGCCAAAAAACATCTCGGGAGACCTCCTCAGGCCAATCCCACTCGTCGTCATCACCACCAGCGGCAATAACATGCTCCTGTTTATCCCAATGCCCGAGAGTAGGAATGTCTTCCTCTGTCGCTAATCGGAGTTGAATTGAATTCTTGCTCATGACCATATGATAACAGCATGAAGCTACTTTGCGTGCCAGATGTCTTACTCACTCATTCTTTGTCTATAATGGCCAAATGCCTTCTGAGAAGTTCCGCTACCCAACCCTTACCGCCGTAGTTATCGCCAACATGGTAGGCACAGGTGTGTTCACCAGCCTTGGCTTTCAACTCCTCGATAT
>JAKSCP010000175.1 GCA_022360535.1 Pseudomonadales bacterium
CCAGGACGGGCAGGGAATCGGTCCAGACGACCTGTTTTGATGGGAACCCTGGGGTCCGGCCTCAGTCTAAACTATTGATATTAAAGGAGGATATTGTAGTCGGCAGTAGCCGGGGAGAGCTCGAGGGGGTCTTTGTCACCAGTTTGTCACATTTTGGCAATATGCCACTGATAAGGTGTAGTAGTTTCTCCTTGCCCGTCCTCTTCGACCCTGCCGGAGTTTGGTTCATGCTTAAATCACGCCTGCAAAGGCTGGCCTTGTCGTTTTGCTGTCTTCTGACAGCAGGCAATGCTGTGGGCGCTGAACTGGAAAACAACATCCCGGCCTATGAGCCTGTGCGGGGAATTTCCGGAAACCTGTCCAGTGTTGGCTCTGATACTCTGGCCAATCTCATGATTCTGTGGGGAGAAGAATTCAGCCGCTTCTATCCCAATGTGAATATTCAGATTCAGGCGGCCGGATCGTCCACGGCTCCACCTGCCCTTACTGAAAGCACAGCGAATATTGGTCCGGTAAGTCGAGAGCTGAAAGACAATGAAATCGAAGCTTTCGAAACCCGCTATGGCTATCAACCTACCGCAGTTCCGGTGGCGATCGATGCTTTAGCCGTCTTCGTTCATCAGGATAATCCGCTGCCTGGACTAACACTGGGGCAGTTGGATGCTATTTTTTCTTCCAACAGGCGCTGCGGTAACGAACAGGAGATAAGATCCTGGAGTGAATTAGGGCTTAATGGTTCGTGGGAACGCAGACCCGTGCAATTGTTTGGTCGCAATTCCGTTTCAGGGACCTATGGCTATTTTAAGGAAGAGGTACTCTGCGGCGGCGATTTCAGAAATGCGGTCAACGAGCAACCGGGGTCGGCCTCAGTGGTTCAGTCGGTAGGTGCCTCTATTAATGCCATCGGTTATTCGGGAATTGGCTACCGCACTTCCAATGTGCGCGCGGTGCCTTTGGCCAGGGATGCATCAAGCCCATTTGTTGAAGCGACAGCAGACAATGCTGTAGCTGGTCGTTATCCATTGGCGCGTTTCCTTTATGTCTACATTAATAAAGAGCCCAACAGGAACCTCCCGCCGTTGGAGCGTGAATTTCTCGATCTGATTTTGTCAGGGGATGGTCAGGCTGTCGTGCAACGGGATGGCTACATTCCGTTGCCGGCAAGAGTGGTTGACATTGCTCGAAGGGATCTCGGGATCTAGCGTGCTGTTCACATCGGCAGGTAGTCGATCCAAGTCCTGCCCAAAAACAATAAGAACCCTATGGCGGACATTCATCAAGTAGAACCAGGCAGTGAAGCTCCGGAGAAGGAAGTCTTTGATGCGCCACACATTAATATCGAAAAGCTGAGTGCGCAGAACAAGTTCCGAAGACTTCTCGATACCACTGCGCGTCGGATAATTTCTCTCGGTGGCATCGGTGTCATCGTCACCCTGTTGCTCTTGTTTGTATTTCTACTTTCTGAAGTAGTGCCTTTGTTTCAGCCAGCTACGATCGACTATGCCGGCGAATTCCAGCTGACAGAAAACACGACCAGTGAGACCTTGCATCTCGCCATGGAAGAGCAGGCGGAGGTAGGCTTTCGACTGACTGATGATGGAGTTGCGAGCTTTTTCGAAGTCGAGGGTGGGGCGTTGATCAGTCGTGAAGCCCTAAGCTTGCCAGGAAACACGTCGATCACCAGTTTCGCGTCCGCGGAAGCTGCCAGTAATTTGTTGGCTTTCGGGCTCGACTCCGGGAGTGTGCTGCTATTTGCCCATGAGTATCGCACTGGGTTTATCGGTGAAGACAATGTGCGAACGATTACGCCTTTTCTGACCTACCCTTTCGGTGACGAGCCAGTGAACTTGGCGCAGGCTGGAGCGATCTCCAAACTTGCTGTTTCCAGTCAAAGTGATGCGATTGTCATTGCCGCTTTAGATGAAACAGATCGCATTCATCTACTACGTGCAGACCGGGAAAGGAATTTGATTTCTTCCTTCGATCCTGACGCCAGATCAGCTTATGAACTAAGACAGGTTTCAATCCAGGAACCACTGAGCAATGTGCAAACCCTGTTGATCGATGGAGATCTGCGGCGCTTGATCGTACTGCTCAATTCAGGGCGGTTAAAAATCTATGATATTGCGCAGCTATTTACTGGTGGGCAATCAAATGCCGAATTTGAGTTGGCGCAACCCGATCTGGAGATAACTCAAGTAGAGTTATTGCTCGGGGGCGTGTCGCTGCTATTGTCAGATACGACTGGTGCCGTGCATCAATATTTTTTTACTGACCAGTCACTCTCAAGTCCTCCGGTTCTGGTTCGTTCTTTCGCTGCTACGGAAAACTCAGTAGCAGAACTCACCGCTGAGCAGCGAGAGAAAAACTTTATTAGTGTGGATCAGCAAGGTTTCCTGCGAGCTTTCAATACCACTGCCAACAGGGAAACGTTCAGTACACGAGTCGCCCAGCAAGCACCAGTGGCAATTGCGGCGGCTCCGCGCGGCAATGCCTTGTTGGTTGAGACGGAGGCTGGTCAGTTTTCCGTCTGGCGAATCGATAATCCGCATCCGGATGTTTCCTGGGCCGCCTTGTGGAATCAGATCTGGTATGAAGGCTATGCCGAACCCGACTATGTCTGGCAATCGTCGGCAACAGACAATGCCTTTGAGCCAAAGTACTCCCTGGTACCGCTGACCTTTGGAACCCTTAAGGCCGCCTTTTACGCAATGCTGTTGGCGGCACCTTTGGCAGTTTGTGCCGCAATATATACCGGGTATTTCATGGCGCCGGCCATGCGTCGAAAAGTGAAACCTGTGGTCGAGTTGATGGAAGCGCTGCCGACGGTAGTGCTCGGATTTCTCGCGGGACTCTGGTTGGCGCCATTCGTTGAGAATAACTTGTTGGGAGTGTTCGCCATTCTGATCATCCTTCCGGCGAGTATCCTGCTGGCCAGCCTGGGCTGGTATGTATTGCCCAAGCGGATTCGGCATAGTGTGCCCGATGGCTGGGAAGCAGCCTTGCTTGTGCCGGTAGTTCTTCTGTTTGGTTGGTTGTCGTTTGTTATCGCCGTGCCGGTCGAGAGCGTCTTCTTTGCTGGCGATCTGCGTGCCTGGCTAAGCAATGATCTCGGTATTACCTACGATCAGCGCAATGCCATGGTGGTCGGCTTTGCTATGGGCTTCGCGGTAATTCCCACTGTGTTCTCCATCGCCGAGGACGCCATCTTTACGGTGCCACGCCATCTGCCCTATGGCTCTCTCGCTCTGGGCGCCACACCCTGGCAGAGTCTTTATTATGTCGTGTTGCCAACAGCGAGTCCGGGTATTTTTAGCGCCCTGATGATTGGTTTGGGCCGTGCCGTGGGTGAAACCATGATCGTGCTGCTGGCAACCGGCAACACCCCGATTATTGACATCAATATCTTCGAAGGGATGCGCACACTGGCGGCAAACATTGCAGTGGAAATTCCCGAGTCCGAAGTGAACAGCACCCATTACCGTATTCTGTTC
>JAKSCP010000371.1 GCA_022360535.1 Pseudomonadales bacterium
ATGGCAAGATATTGTCGCTAAATGTGGCTAATCGCCAGCGCCTGAGTCGGGAACAACCGACAAGCTGAGGGGTGTGCTGTGGTAGTAAATCTCGCTGGGATTGCTGTCCAGGCCATAGCCCACCACGATGCTGGCGTCGATGTCCTGAATCCCTAAATCAGCCGGAACAAGGTCGGTGGCAATAGTAATGGACTCGAATGTCTCCAGCGTCTTGGTGGCAAAGGGCACCGCCGGTAGCGGATTGGCAGTGACGTCTACGAATTCCCCATCGGCGTTAAGCATAAGGACCTGGCCCTCCAGCAGCGCCGCCACCACCAGAAAGCCAGGGGCGCCCCGATGGCGAATATCGACCCGAATCTGGGCCGAGATATCCAGTGAGTCTGTGGGCGAAAACTGATTGCTGTAGGTCGCGCCATTATCGGCAGTAATGCCGCCAGTAAACTGCGCGGTGGTAAAAGCATTGGCTAAGCTGGTACCGCTACCCAGCGAAGGTTCACTGGAACTGGTAAAACTAGTGCGTAAACGGTAGTTACCAACGATTCCACAGTCTTCTTTGATTGGGGAATCGAAGGTATTGACGATCAGGAAGTAGCTACCCGCAGGGAGATTGGCAGAAAGACTGGAGTCGCAATCATCGTTACTGGCGATATCCACATCCAGATACTGCAAATCAGTGGTGGCAAGAATCAGGACTGGATCCAGAATAGTAGACGTGGCAAAAAAATCTAACTGAGTGGTTTCATCAAGATCGAACTGATACAGGTCCAGAAAACTGTTGTCATTGCCACCGACGGTAAGGTCTTTCACTGTGCAGTCGTTGCCGTTGAGTACTTCAGAAATCTCACCAAAAGTAAGTGGGTCAATTTCGCAATTCGACAGACCATTATGCAAAGCTTGTACACCATTAATGTCATCTTGTTGCAGGCTAAACAAGTTACTGATGTTCGGCGCCATGATGGCATTGTTGGTCTCTTCGTGATCCAGACCAATAACATGGCCCAGCTCATGGAGTGCGACACGACCAAAATCAAGCCCCGCGAAGTTCTGACCGAACTGAACCAGGGGCCCATCAAAGATGTCGAACTCTTCTTCAGCGTTGACAATGATATCTGCTTCGCGAATATAGGGTGGGCCTAGTATCTGCGGATCGAACCGTCGTACCGTCACAGCAAGCACATTATTGCCAAAACTACTGCCACAAAAATCCTCGCTAAAGTCGACGCTACTAATGCCATTATCCAGGCAAGGGTCTGCGTTGTTATTGACGACGGAAAACTCGAAGACAGTATTGGCATTCCATTCTTCAATGGCTTCAATGAAGGCGGTGTTCCAACTGATTTGGGTTGCCGACATCCCTTCCATATCAACATGGTACTCCGCCTGAGCCAGAAACCACTTAGTACCATCGAGCTCAAACCCGAAAGTTTTAACACTTGCAAGTAACAGCGTAGACAGCGATGCCAGCAAAGCTGACACTCTGACAAGGGGTGCGACTGAAATTGCAGTGGGTTGTTTCATCAGGAGTATTCGCAAGTACTACTTTTTCTTACTACCAAAACGACTTGGACTAATTTCAGTTGACAGCGACCGGCGAAATCGGGAATCGCTTACAGAATATCACTTTACTGTGCGAAAAATGCGAATCCCGTAACAGTACTGATAGGTACACTATAGACCGCTAGGCTTCGCGGTAGGAACCATCCAGAATGGCCTGCCACCAGGGCTCATTACCCAGATACCAATCGACAGTGCGATTAAGCCCCGACTGGAAGTCTTCCTGGGGCTGATAGCCTAGTTCTCCCATAATCTTGCGGGCATCGATGGCATAACGTGTATCGTGGCCAGGCCGATCGGCTACGAAAGTAATCAGAGAGTCAGCCTGGCTGCCTTTGGCACAAGGCGATTCTGGAAATCGTTCTGCCAGCGATGAGTCATTGGCGAAGCGATCATCGACAATCTCACACAGCAGCTTCACGACGTCGATGTTTGCCCATTCATTGTTGCCGCCGATATTGTAGGTTTCGCCATGCTTTCCTTGCTTGATGATTAACTCAATACCGCGGCTATGGTCATCCACATAGAGCCAGTCTCTTATCTGTTTGCCATCGCCGTAAATGGGTAGGGGCTTGCCACTCAAGATATTCAGCAAGCAAAGTGGGATCAGCTTCTCTGGAAAATGATAAGGGCCATAGTTGTTTGAACAATTACTGGTCGTCACCTTAAGACCGAAAGTGTGATGGTAAGAGCGCACCAAATGATCCGAGGCAGCCTTACTGGCAGCATAGGGTGAATTGGGTGCGTACTGCGTCATCTCACTAAACGCTGGATCGTCTGCAGCCAGGGTGCCATAAACCTCATCGGTTGAAACATGATGGAAGAGATGATCTTCGAGTTCTAGTTCATCCAGCCAATACTGTTTTGCCGCCTTTAACAGTGTGTGAGTGCCAACGATATTGGTATCGATAAACGCATCTGGACCAGTGATGGAGCGATCCACATGACTCTCTGCGGCAAAATGCACCAGAGTATCAATGTTATGCTCGCGAAGTAATTTTGCTACCAAGTCATGATCACACACCGAACCCTGGACAAATTCGAACTGCGAATCACTTAGCAGGCTTGTCAGATTATTTTTATTGCCAGCGTAGGTCAGCGCATCCAGCACCAGAATCTGATCGTCCGGATTTTCATTGCGCCAATAGTGCACAAAGTTACTGCCGATAAACCCGGCTGCACCTGTAACTAAAAGTCGATTCATCACTTACTCCATCTACTGCAATCGCGCCTACTCAGGGTCGCCTTCTAGCTGGGCTAGAGTCGCTACTACGCGAAATAATTCTTCTCGCCAGGAATTTGGCGTCTCATCCAAAAGAGCTATCGTCTTGCTGCGGTCGAGCACGCTATAGGCTGGTCGCGCAGCCGGAGTAGGATACTCTGCGGTAGTAAGGCGATTTAAAGGAATTGCTTCTTCCAGTAATCCAAACTCGATGCCAGCCTGTTGAATAGCGGCCGCGAAATCATACCAACTAATCTCATCACCGTCGGACCAGTGGAAGATACCAAACGCCCTCGACTCTATGCACCGAAATAGAATATTCACTAACGAATGGGTAGACGTCGGTGAACCAATTTGATCAGCGACTATACCTAAAGAATCCTTCTCACCCATTAAACGCAACATGGTTTTAACGAAATTGTTGCCGTATTCCGAATACAACCAGGAAGTCCGCACTATGGTACTGGAATCGGGAAGCAGGGCTTGCAATTGCTGTTCCCCTGCCAGCTTGCTGGCACCATAAACGCTAACCGGATTGGTCGCTGAGTCGGTTGCATAGGGGCTGTCAGCCTTGCCATCGAAAACGAAGTCGGTGGAGATATGGTAAAGCGCTGCAGAACTGGACTTACACCAACTCGCCAGGTCCGCTACCACCTGCTCATTCACCCTGAATGCTGACCCTTGTTCTTCTTCGGCCCTGTCCACGGCTGTGTACGCTGCAGCATTCACAATGACCACAGGCTCCAGCTGATCCAAATAATCAGTAAGCGCAGGATGATTGGTAAGATCCAGATCATTAACGTCCACACACTGCCGCTGATACTGTTCAGAAAGCGCGGAGCCTGGCCAATACTGTTGAATTGTTGTACCGAGCTGCCCCTGGGAGCCGGTTAACAGCAGAGTGGCTGTCATGGGAAGTGAGCTGCCTCTTTCAGTGATGCACCCTTCTGGTCTTTGGCAGACAGCAGGGGTGACTCAGAGACCAGCGGCCATTTGATCCCGATATCTGGATCGTTCCAGGCAATGCTGTAATCATCTTCAGGATGGTAATACTCAGTGCATTTGTAAGACAGCTCTGCGGTTTCGCTCATGACGTAAAACCCGTGTGCAAAACCCGGTGGAATCCAGAGTTGTTTTTTGTTCTCACCGCTAAGCACTTCACCTACCCACTGTCCGAAAGTCGGTGAGCTTTGGCGGATATCAACGGCCACATCAAACACTTCACCGGAAAGTACTCGTGCAAGTTTTCCCTGAGGAAACTGTAACTGATAGTGCAGGCCCCTTAGAGTCCCTTGTACGGAACGACTCTGATTGTCTTGCACAAACTGCAGATCGATACCTCTATCAGCGAAATGGGAAGCGCGAAATGTTTCCATAAAGAAACCGCGATCGTCACCATGCACGGTTGGTTCTAGCAACCACACATCGGGTATTGCAGTTTCAGTGATATTCATCGTGACCAGACTAAGGTTGACGCAGCAGTTCGAGGAGATATTGGCCGTAGCCACTTTTATCGAGTTGCCTGGCAAGTTGTTCCAGCTGGCCAGCATCAATAAAGCCTTGTCGATAGGCTATTTCTTCAGGGCAACCGATCTTCAGACCCTGCCGCTCCTCCAAAACCCGTATAAAGTTAGCCGCATCTAACAATGATTGTATGGTGCCGGTATCAAGCCAGGCGGTGCCGCGATCAAACAGTTCAACTTTGAGCGTCTTCCGTTCAAGATAGACTTTATTGATGTCGGTGATTTCCAACTCGCCACGGGCCGAAGGTTTGATCGACTTGGCGATATCAACCACATCGTTGTCGTACATGTAGAGTCCGGTTACTGCATAGTGGGATTTGGGATTCTGCGGCTTCTCTTCTAAATCGATGGCGTGACTGTTCTCATCAAGCGTGACAACACCGTATCGCTCTGGGTCGTTGACGTAGTAGGCGAACACGCAGGCGCCCTCTTTCTGTTGCACCGCACTCTGCAAGGTGTCTTCGATACGATTGCCATAGAAAATATTATCACCAAGAATTAAACACACACGGCTGGCGCCAACGAACTCCTCACCAATGATAAATGCCTGGGCGAGCCCTTCCGGTTTGGGCTGTACCGCATAGTGAATATCCAATCCCCAACCGGCCCCATCGCCTAACAGATTCTGATAGGCGGAACTGTCTTCCGGCGTTGTGATGATCAAAATATCCCGGATACCGGCCTGCATCAAAGTGGCGAGCGGATAGTAGATCATGGGTTTGTCATAAACCGGCATGAGCTGCTTGCTCACGGAAATGGTCATGGGGTGAAGACGGGAACCGGTGCCGCCGGCCAGAATAATCCCTTTAGTGGCTTGGCTCATTGAGTGTTGTATCCGAGTTTTCTGTTATCAGACGTCTGGCCGGATTCTGTCCAGCTTCAGTTACATGGCTGCCAGAATTGCCGGCAGCTCACTCTGGAAAGTGCGCTGCGGCTGAAACCCCAGTTCAGCGCAGATTTTCTCATTGGAAGGAACCGGGCCTGTGCCCTGACCGGTTAAATTGCGATATGTTCGCAGCCCCAGGTCATTGTTCCAAAGGCCCAGATTATTAGCGATTTGGGCCCCCAGCGAGGCTGCGTAGAATACCATACGAGGCGTGTGCCAACCCGGCTTTTTTTGGCCCAGAGCCTCGTAAACCGCGGCCTCGATATCGTTCGGGGTGTAAGCCTGGCCGTCGGTGACTGTATAGATCTGGCCGGCGCTACCACTGCTCTCTGCTGCTAGTATCGCTGCCTCACACAAGTCTTCCACTGACACCAGTGGAATCTCATTAGATACC
>JAKSCP010000529.1 GCA_022360535.1 Pseudomonadales bacterium
GGTGCATTGGCTGCCAATATAAGTGTGGCCAGTAAATCACCTGCCTGGCCGTGGGCCATACGTGCGATGAAATCAGCGGAAGCGGGTGCGACCAGAATCAGATCGGCCCAACGTGCCAGCTCGATATGACCCATGGCGGCTTCAGCTTCTGTATCCAACAAATCCAAATGCACGCGATTGCCGGATAAGGCCTGCATCGTGAGTGGAGTAATGAACTCAGTTGCCGCTTGTGTCATGGCCACTCTCACTTCCGCGCCGGCTTTAGTAAGCAAGCGTGTCAACTCCGCACATTTATAGGCAGCAATGCCACCTGTAATACCGAGCAGGATGCGTTTGTTAGTAAGGCTTAACATGGAAACCCCTGAAATATGGGCGTTGAGCAGCCGGAGGAGCAAGGAGGGCTAGACTAGCAGGTCGCCGATAGCGACGCAATTTGGCCCAAAGTTCGACAATTCCAGGCTGTCGGCTAGGCTTAATTAAGACCGAATGGGATTTATTTCAAGGGAAGTAATGCACTGATGACAATAATCGAGTGGCCGCGTTCTGAAAGACCACGGGAAAAGCTGCTCTCTGCTGGCGCGGATCGTCTCTCCGATGCTGAGTTACTGGCCTTGATTCTGCACACCGGTTGCCGGGGCAAACCAGCGACCGTAGTGGCTCGGGAGCTATTAAGCAATTTCGGCGGGCTGGCTGCTCTGTTAGGGGCAGATCAGCAAGCACAGTTCCGACAGCTTGGGCTCGGCCCCACCAAAGTTGCCCGCCTGCAGGCGGTCCGCGAGCTTACTCAACGTTCGCTGCTGGATAAGGTGCAAGCCTCCGATCCATTAACCAGTTCCGCGGCCACACGCCGCTACTTGCTGGCTCGGTTCCGCAAATCGGAGCACGAGGTTTTCAGCGCCTTGTTTCTGAATAATCAGCACCATGTTGTCAAATTTGAGGAGTTGTTTCGAGGCACGATCGATGGTGCCGCTGTCTATCCCCGGGAAGTGGTCAAGCGCTGCTTGTTTCATAATGCTGCCGCGGTGATCTTCGCCCACAATCACCCGTCAGGGGTAGCAGAGCCCAGCGCCGCTGACATTGCTATTACCAGTCGTCTGCAAAAAGCCCTGGCAACCATCGATGTGCGGGTCTTGGACCATCTGGTTATCGGGGCTAACGAGATCGTCTCTTTGGCGGAACGCAATCAGCTATAAGCAGGTAATTTCCGGACAATCCAGCATTGGCACAAGGGCCCCGGAGGCCACAGAATTCTTGCCATCACGAGGTCGTTCTGGTATAAAACGCAGCTCTTTTTTGCCCGCCAAAACAGCGATCTAGCGGTAGGGCAGATCAAACGATTATTTTCTAAGATTTTTCGCTGCAAGCGAGCAGTAAGACGGGGCACTAAACATGTCTAGGGTATGTATGGTGACTGGTAAGAAACCAGTAACCGGAAACAATGTTTCACACGCACACAACAAGACTCGGCGTCGATTTTCGCCGAATCTGCATACACACCGTTTCTGGGTTGAATCAGAGAAGCGTTTTGTGAAACTTCGCGTATCGACCAAAGGTATGCGCATTATCGACAAACTCGGCATTGATAGCGTGTTGGCTGATGTCCGCAAAAACGGACACCAGGTGTAAACCTGCGACCAAAACGAGGAGGAGTTTCTGATGAGAGATAAGATTAAACTGGTTTCTAGCGCAAACACTGGACACTATTACACAACCGACAAAAACAAGCGCACCATGCCTGATAAGATGGAAATCAAAAAATTTGATCCTGTCGTGCGCAAACATGTGATCTATAAAGAAGCAAAGATCAAATAGTTATTTGCAGATGACAAACAAAAAAGCCGGCTCAAGCCGGCTTTTTTTATGCAAAGATAAAAAGTCTACTTGCCTTTACTTAGTCGCTTCGACAAGCGCTCTACAGTAGCAAGTAACTTTGGATCTTCATCAAATTCTTTCTTCAGTTTCCCAACGGTAGTCGAAACAGTGCCATAACGTTTCAGTTTGAATAACTTGGCGATTGCTTGCAGTGTCACTGCCGATAATTCCTGACAAAGATACATAGCGACCCAACGGGGAACATTTTTTGAGCCCGGGCCACGGGCAGCATTGTAGATACTGGACTCGGATACCTTAAATTGCTTGGCAACGGCTGAAATAATCTGCTTGCAGGAAGGCCGCCACTTGGCATTGGCACCTTTCGATACACCGCGCGCCGAGGTGGCAGAGCGTTTGCGTTGGGCCGCCTTCTTGAATTTCGCATCACCCATAATGGAGGACAAATTCTTTTTGCCGTAGAAATGAGCGAGTTCCTCGTCCACACCATCAGCAACATATTTTTTATAGGCAGTAGGACGTTTCGCAGCAGCCACTCGCAACTGCTTCAAAGTGTCACCCCGATTGAACCATGCGGGTGGCGCAGCCTTGCGAGTAAAGAGGGTATAACTACTGTATTTGTAGCTGTTGCGATCGGCTGCACGCACTTTGCAATGGATGTATCTGGAAAGTGGCAATAGATAGTTTTCTGCTTGTACTAAAACCGCCTTATAACGGCCGCGAAAAAGAGAGCCATCTGATCCCTTCATGCGTTGGTAATTTTGCGTATAGAGGCCGTCCACCTGACGCATAAAGCGACTCAAGTTTCCTTCAGGCGTTTTGATGACCAGATGGTACTGATCTCTCAGCAGGCAAAATGCATGCACTTCGACGTTTAGGCGTGAACAGGTCTCACCGAGACCTTCCAAAAATGCATCAAAGTATTTGGCAGATGGGAATGCGCGCTGATTGTCCAGTGCGTAGTTGGAAACATGATATACAGCATCTGGATATTCTATTCT
Organism: Pseudomonadales bacterium; assembly: GCA_022360535.1. Classification (GTDB taxonomy): domain Bacteria; phylum Pseudomonadota; class Gammaproteobacteria; order Pseudomonadales; family Pseudohongiellaceae; genus UBA9145. The sequence goes on from JAKSCP010000529.1 coordinate 2,832, forward strand.
TAGTGGTCTGGCCATAGTTGTTCTCGATACAGTTTGTAATGAGTTGTAATGAGACGGGATAGAGTTAGAGCTGACCCTAATTGGATCAGCCCGTATAACTATCGCAATTGCAAACAGGCGTCAACAGAATTAGGACCGACAGAAAGGAATAGTTTTCAAACAGGAATTTCAGTTAATAAATGTTCGATGTGTCACTGCAATTGCAATATCAAGTGCAGGTTTTTTAAAGAGAGATTTACAGATCGCAATTAAAACGACATCCGGCGCCTTTAATCAGTTTCAACTTTTTTCGCACAAGATCACGACTCGCTGTGGTGCCGGATATCCCTCCACAGTGAGCTTGCGATTATTCTCTTGTAAAGAGTGCTGCAGCGATTCAAACGGCATCCAGTCGGTACTCCGTTGTTCTTCAGGAGTCGTCTCAGATGTATCTACAACACGCGGGTTTTGAAAATTGCAGCGTTTCAACCACGCAAGCAGAGTCGGCACGCTGGGAAGGAACCAGACATTATTCATGCGCGCATAGCGATCCTCTGGAAGCAGGCTATAACCTTCCTCTCCCGCCACTACGATAGATTCCATGATCAGCTGTCCTCCGGGCCGCAGACATTCTGAAAGTTGCAACAGGTGGTCCAGAGGAGAACGCCGATGATAAATTACACCCATTGAAAACACCGTGTCGAACTGTGGCAGAGGAAGGGGCATCCGTTCCAGACTCAGAGGCAGAACGAAGACAGGAAGGTCAGGGATGAAATGCTTGATGGCAGAAAACTGCCCGTAATAGGGAATATGAGGCTCTAATCCAATTACCAGGCGCGCCCCTTCGCCGTACATGCGTAAACTGGAATAGCCATTACCACTACCCACATCCAATACCGCCCGTCCCGTGAGAGGTTCAATGGTGGCTGCCAGCCGCGCCCATTTCAACTGTGACTGCCACTCGCTATCGATACGAATCCCAAACAGCTCAAAAGGGCCCTTGCGCCACGGGATCAGCTCCCTTAGCTGTCGTTCAAGCTCATCCCGAATACTGTCCTCGCAGTCTTGAGCCAGGCCAATGCGGATGGTGTCGCCATAGTCACACTGAGAAGGAGTGATCTGCGGCAGCTCTGCGACCAGCTTCAGCCAGCGCCGGTGATCACCGTGCCTGATGGCATCCAAAAAGGAGTCTTCCAGATAGGGCTGGAGAGCATTCAGCGGAGTGCCCGCTATCAGTTGCTGCAGAGCATCAAAGTTCAAGGATTCGGGCTCCTGTTCACTTGAATGCAATCATGGACGCAAAGTTAAAACACTGAAACCAGACGTCCGAGGCTCGAAAGCCACTGTCGCAGAATCGTCGTCGGTGTGCGTCGAGAGTTTCGGGTAGCAAGACATTTTCCAGTGCTGTGCGCTTCTGACTGATCTCCAGTTTGCTGTATCCCCTGGACTCTTTGAACTTGTGGTAGAGATCGATCAGTAGTTCGTTGAGCTCCGGGTCGGGCAGCAGAATTTTCTCTGAGATCAACAGAATGCCCCCGGGTGTCAGGCCTTTGTAGATAGCGTCTATTAACGCCTGTCTTCGTTCGCGGGGAATAAACTGGAGAGTGAAGTTCAACACCACAATAGAAGCATTTTCGATCTCCGTGTCCAGGATATCTTCACAACGGCAATCGATACGCAGCGTATGGTCTTCCGAAAGGCGCTGTTGAAGGCGAGTGATCATGGCTTCCGAGTTATCGATGGCCCGAATCGAATAGTCTCGAGCAGAGAGCTGCTCCGCGATAGCATAGCTGGCGCCCCCAAGACTGCAGCCCAGATCATAAATATCTGTTCCAGCCTGATAATAACGATCAGCCATGACGCCAATCATACTGAGGATTGTCGCGTAGCCCGGAATCGAGCGATTCACCATATCGTCAAAAACGGCGGCAACTTTCTCATCAAACACGAAATCAGATGGCGCCATTTTCTCGGCGAAAATTTCATCTTTGTTTTGTTGTTCTTTACTCATTCGCTTTGGTTGTTAAACCATGTTTCCTTTTCTGAAAAAAAGTCGCGTTGTTTGATTGAAAATTATTGTGCGTGAAGTCCGATTCACTTATTTTACGCAGTGCTCTGAGTTCAACTCGTAAGCGCATTATCCGATTATCCATGTCACATTCAAACGCCAGTGCCTCGGCGCTAGTGTCGGAACATCTATCGCTGTTAAAGGACCTGGAAATCACAAATGGTGTGTTGGATTTGGCTTGCGGAAATGGCCGTAACGGTTTGGCGGTTCTGCAGCATCATATTCCAGTCACATTTGCCGACAACAATGATTCTGCGTTGAATGAAGTTGAGAAACTAATCAGTCAAGCGGAGCTTGGCGGGTCGACCTGGAAAGTGGATTTTGAAGAACCAGGGACGAACCCATTAGCAAACAAAAGTTTCGATGCAATTCTGGTGTTCAACTATCTGCATCGACCCTTAATCGCTGACATTCGAGAAGCCGTGAGACCCGGTGGTTTGATCTTTTACGAAACATTTACGGTAAACCAGCGCCGATTTGGTCGGCCGACGAATCCAGACTTTCTGCTGCAGCCAGCAGAATTGGCAACCGCATTCGAGGGCTGGGAAATCATTCACGCTTACGAGGGTGAGCTGCCTGATCCGCAGCGAGCGGTAGCTAACTTGATTGCCAGGAAGCCGCAATAGTTATGGCCAGGTCCAAAGTCCTTCCGCTCAACATAGGGATCATCGGGAAGCAGCATGTGCTCCCTTACGATTGCGAGATTCAGCGCAGTCGTCGCAAGACCCTGGCGCTCTATATTCAGCATCGAAAAGTCATCGTGCGTTGCCCCAATCGGGCCTCCAAGCGCGAAGTGCACGAGTTTATTGCTGACAATACAGAGTGGATTGAAGAACGGCTGTTGGAAGAAGCGCAGCGCGAGCGAGAGATGCTCAGGATAGAGCGCGGCGGGAAAATCTTCTATCGGGCAAGAGAGCTCACCATTGTGTTTCGTGAAGGCCGCAAGAAGCGCATCCTGATCGATGGTGATCAGTTCATCATTCAGGGCCATAAACTGAATCCATCGAAAGCGCGGGAGCAGGTGGAAGACTACTTAATCGATAAAGCCAGCGAATACATCATTCCCAGAGCCCATGGTCTGGCCCGATATCTGGGAGTTGAACACAAAATCAAAGAAATAAAGTTGCGCAAGACCAAGTCAAAGTGGGGACACTGCACCTCTCAGGGCAATCTTCAGTACAACTGGCTCATCATGTTGGCCCCCTACAGCATCATTGATTACATGATCACTCACGAGGTATGTCATCTGGTGCACATGGACCATTCCCGTAGCTTCTGGAACCTGGTGCAGTCTATTTGCCCAAGCTATGAATACTATGTGGACTGGCTAAAGGAGCACGAGCACCGGTTCTGGTTCTAGCCCGAGTCGGAGCCGCCTTCATTCCTTCCTGAACAACAAATCCCAGACTCCGTGGCCTAGCCGCTTGCCGCGTTGTTCGAATTTGGTGGCCGGCCGCTCAGGCTCGTCCCAGAATTTGCCTGGACCACAGTGGTTAATTAGGGTGGGCTCTTGCTCCAGCACTTCCAGCATATGCTCGGCATAAGGCTGCCAATCCGTTGCCAGGTGCAGGCAAGCACCGGTTTTCAGTTTGCTCGAAATCAGGGACACGAAAGCTGGTTGAATGATGCGCCGTTTATGGTGACGTTTCTTGTGCCAAGGGTCTGGAAAAAAAACCAGGACTCTATCGATCGACTCTTTTTCAAAACAATGCTCCAAAACCTCCACCGCGTCGTGGCACATTAGTTTCAGATTAGTTAGTTCCGCTTGATGTGCGCCATGCATGAGCTTGCCAACCCCAGGACGATGCACTTCGATACCGAGGAAGTTACAGTCGCTCTGAGCACTGGCCATGGCCAGGAGGGAGTCTCCCATGCCGAATCCAATCTCCACGGTTAGGGGTTGCTGTTGTGGATACAACGCATTCCAATCCAGCGCAGAAGGCTCGTAATCGATTACATAATCCTGCCAATGTTCATCCAGGGCACGACGCTGTGAATCTGTCAGCCGGCCAGAACGAATAACATAACTGCGTATGGGCCGTTTCGAGGGTTTAGGGGCGCTCATTGCCAGAAATGTCGTTGGCGTTAGGAGTTCGGGACAAAGACCGATTCAGAAAAAAGTGCCATCAATAGGCGATGACGCACTGGCATAAAGCCGTCTCGGCATACGTCCAGCCAGGAATGCTTCACGGCCAGACTCAACAGCCTTTTTCATTGCGGAAGCCATAAGGACTGGATCGCCTGCTTCGGCGATGGCGGTGTTCATCAATACACCATCGCAGCCAAGCTCCATGGCGATGCTGGCATCCGACGCCGTTCCTACGCCAGCATCGACAATGATCGGCACCTTGGCGTTCTCCAGAATCATTCGAATGTTGTAAGGGTTGCGAATTCCCAGGCCGGATCCTATGGGTGCACCCAGGGGCATGACAGCCACATAACCAATCTCTTCCAGGCGCAGCGCGATTAACGGATCGTCACTGGTGTACACCATGACATCGAAGCCATCCTTAACCAGTATCTCAGCTGCTGCCAGGGTTTCAGTTACATTGGGGTAAAGTGTCTTTTGGTCGCCCAGCACTTCCAACTTGACCAGGGAATGTCCATCCAATAGCTCTCTGGCCATACGGCAAGTTCTGACAGCGTCATCGGCGGTGTAGCAACCGGCCGTGTTGGGCAGGATGGTGTATTGCTCTGGGGAAATGACATCCAATAAGTTGGGTTCATCTTTGTTCTGACCCAGATTTACGCGCCTGATGGCCACCGTAATCATTTCTGCCCCACTGGCTTCCAGAGCCAGCTGGTTCTCATTGAAGTCTTTGTATTTGCCACTGCCGACGATTAGTCGTGAATCATAGGTTTTGCCGGCTACGACCAGAGGCTTGTCTTCAACTGTACTCATGCTTACGCAATCACTCCTTCCAACATTAAGGTCCTAGCCACCACCTATGGCCTGGACGATCTCAACGACATCTTGATTCACTACCGTATGAGTAGCGTGCTGACTGCGCGGCACGATCTCTCCATTAATCTCAACCGCGAGTTTGCCTTCGGTAATTTCCAGTTGCCCGAGAAGTTCGCTGAGTGTGAGATTGTCAGCAAATTCCCGAGTCTCGCCGTTCACAATAATCTGCATGTTGTTTTGATTCTGGTTTCCCGCTAAGCGTCACTTGCTGCGTCACGCTCAAGCGTCCACGCAAACTTTGCCAGGCTTCCCCATCCGATCAGGAATCCCAAACCTCCAATCGGTGTAATGGCACCTAACCAGCGAACGCCGGAAATACTCAGCACATAAAGGCTACCGGAAAAAACGATGATACCAACGATGAAGGCCATTGCGCTGAATTGTAGAGCCCTGTCCTGGGGGAACCGCTGCAACAGAATGCTTACCCCAAACAGCGCCAGGCTATGACTCATGTGATACTCAACGCCGGTGTTGAAGGTGGCAAGAAGATCGGGATCCAGCACTGACTCCAGGCCATGGGCGCCAAAAGCACCTAAGGCAACAGCAAGCAGACCGCTCAGTGCCGCAAGTATCAGAGTTGTTCTAGCCATGGGGGAATCATTTTCGATGCTTTACCCAGTCCAGTACAAGCAGACTTGGTGAACATTCTCAGTTGTGTTTAGCAAATTGCAGACAGAAAAAAGCCGCGAGGGACGCGGCTTATCAAATCAACATTGAAATTACTTGGTGTTTCTTGGTCTCAAGAAGATCAGGCAGCCATCCTGGCTTTGATCTTATTCATTGCGTTCTTTTCCAGCTGGCGAATACGTTCTGCTGAAACGCCGTACCTGTCTGCCAGATCATGCAGAGTCGCTTTGTTATCAGTTAACCAGCGGCTACGCAAAATATCCTGGCTGCGTTCGTCGAGTTCATTCAGAGCAAGGTGCAAACTGTTGTTAGTGACTTCTTCCCACTCAGCTTCTTCGATACTGAGTGCAAGATCAGAGCTCTGGTCTTCCAGATAGTAAGCCGGTGCGCGATAGGCATTGTCTTCATCGCTATCGGGTTCGGCATCGAAGGCAGTGTCATAAGCACTCATGCGGCCTTCCATTTGTCGCACTACCTTGGGATCCACTCCCAGGTCCTGCGCCACTGCTTCCGTTTCTTCGTTGTTTAACCAGCCCAGCTTCTTCTTGGAGCTGCGCAGATTGAAGAACAACTTACGTTGGGCTTTGGTTGTTGCGATTTTCACAATGCGCCAGTTACGCAGAATGTACTCATGCATTTCTGCTTTGATCCAATGCACCGCGAAGGAAACC
>JAKSCP010000109.1 GCA_022360535.1 Pseudomonadales bacterium
GTGTCGATATCTTTCTGGAGCAGATGAAAGAGATTTCAGAACGTGATGGGGTGGCTTTTGTCGCGTCAGTTGGGGATGTTTGGCAACATGTGGTATCAGGTAGCGACTCTGCCCATTCCAGTCGCGGAATTCAGCAGACTGCGTCCGAGCCTAATCCCTACAGGAACTCAATGATCAACGCCGAACAGGCTTTGAGTTTCGAGATTCCTAAAGCCATAGAAGGCTATCGCTATTTGCATGAAGCAAATATTCCGTTTGGGGTCGCACCGGGTAATCATGACTACGACGCCTGGTGGTTGTTGGAAGTCGTGCCAAGTCCATTAGCTAATGCGCGCAATGTGCATGTTGGTGGGCTCGCTGTCTTTCGCCTGGCATTTGGGAGTGATACTGAATTTTTTCGGGATAAACCCTGGTACGTTAGTGGGTTTCAAGGTGGCGGCAGTAGCGCACAAATTTTCGAAGCAGGCGGTTACCGATTCTTGCACTTCGCATTCGAGATGCAGGCTGGAGATGATGTGCTGGCCTGGGCGCAACAAGTGATAGATGACAATCCGGGAATTCCAACCCTGATTTCAACTCATGACTATTTGAGTGTCAGGGGTCTAAGAAGAGGAAGCCCGAATATGAACCTTGCCTATGCCGACCCTCAGGGCAACAACAGCGCAGAAGACATCTGGCAGAAATTTATTCGCAATAACGACCAGATATTCATGGTGCTGTGTGGCCACCAAGCGGGGCAAGCGTTACGCGTTGATGCCAACGATGCTGGTCATGAGGTTTATCAGATTCTGCAGGACTACCAGATTCGCGGACAGGCAGGTGTGGATGCGGGGCAACCTCTAGCTGATGGCGGACTTGTCTATGGCATTGGGGATGGCTGGTATCGGGAGCTGGTTTTTCACCTGGGTGGCGATAGTCCTCGGATCGAGGTGAATACACTATCCAGCCACTATGACACTGACTCCAGGGGTCTCGAAACCTACGCGGAATGGTATCGATCCGCCGAGCAGCCCGACGTTTCGGATGCGGAATTCAATGACCTGGATGACTATGAGATTCCGCTAGTGGATTTCTATGAGCGCTTTGGCCGCTGAGTGCTTAAGTCGCTGTACATTTGCGGTGAATTGTCTACCAGACGCTGCCTATTTCTACTAGAATCAAGAACTTGAGGATTGCAACGAATTGTTACCCGCAGGGAGAGTGGGGCCGATATCAATTACACTAGTTCAATAAGATTACTCTGGCGATGTCCCTGCCTTTTGAGGTCATTCGCCACCCCATAACGAGAGGTAACCGCAATGATTGCCCAACGAAACCGCCTGACAATTTCCCTGCTCACTTTGCTGGCTCCGGCACTACTGTTTGCCCAGGACCAGGGCGCCAGTATTGCCGATCATCAGCCGTACTACTACGACATCGCCGACTGGGATATGGACGCGACGGATATCAATTATGCCGAGCATATTGCGCCGATTATGCAGCGCAGTTGTGTTCAGTGTCACCGACCAGGTGGAGCCGGACCCATGGCATTCACCAGCTATGATGAGATCCGTCCCTGGGCACCAGTCATTATGTATCGCACAGCGATTCGCGATCGTATGGGCGCCATGCCTCCCTGGTATGTCGAGAAAAACATTGGCATCACGGACGGCTTCGAAAGCGACTACTCTCTGTCCGATCTCGATCTGGCCATGATCCAGGCCTGGGCGCAGAATGGTGCGCCACGAGGTAACCCTGCTGATGAACCGGCACCAATAGTATTTAGTGATGGCAATGAATGGACTCTCGGTGAGCCCGAGTTAATTCTGCGCAGCAAGGATATGACTCGCCCAGCAGTCGGTCCTGACTGGTGGGGAGATATCGGTCTGGTACCTACTGGTTTAACCGAAGACCGTTATGTGAAGTCCATTGAGGTCAGAGAAATTAATGACATCCCAATGGATCAAGGTACCAGTACTGTAGGTGGTCGCTACATCTTCCATCACATGACGTATCAGTCAGGTGTGCTCAACGAAGATGGTACCTACATCTTGCCCGAGACGTCTGTGAGTTGGCCAATTCATGAAGTGGGTCGCAACGCTGATGTGTTTCCGGATTCTGCCGGTCGTCTGTTGCAGGCGAACTCAGCACTGCATTTGCGCGCGGCCCATATGCATTCAAATGGTCGAGAGACCACTGGCCATCTTGAGTTCGGTATCACCTTCTTTCCCCGTGGCTATGAGCCTAAATACACGCGCCGCGGACCACGCACTGGTAACGGTATCGACCTGGATGTGCTGCCAAATAAGGCTAATCAGGAGTTATCCAATTACGTGGTGTTGCAGGAACACACCAAGATCATGGCCTTTGAGCCACACTTGCATGCACCTGGCGTCCGTATGTGTCTGGAAGCAATCTGGGGTCACAATATCTTTACCCTCAATTGTGTCGGCTACGACCATAACTGGGTGAAGCAGTACATCTATAAAGAAGACAAAGCCCCGTTGCTACCGAAAGGTACCGTACTGCGAACTATAGCTTTCATGGATACCACCGACGCGAATCCCAATCTGGCCGATCCGCGCAATTGGGCCGGTGGTGGCCGTCGTTCGGTGTCCAATATGTTCATCGACCTGGGCTATTCGGTCACTATGACTGAGGAGCAATTCCAGGAAGAGATGGCCATGCGTCGGGCGCAAATGAAAGATCGCAATGAATATGATGTAGGTTGTCCATTATGTTGGGCGCCGGTTCCTGAGTACGACTCGGCCAGCGACGACGATTAGCCAGTTAACTAATACGACTGAGAATAAGAAAAATGAAAAGTAGTACCCGTTCCGCTCTTCTGATTTTAATCACCACCGTCTTGAGTATGAGTCTGCATGCTCAAGAGCGGCGGATGATCTTGAGTGGCGAGATTGTGTCGCCTGCCTATGAGGGCTGGTGGCCTAATGATGATGGCACCTTCAAGTTGTTCTTTGGGTATATGAATTCCAATTGGGAGCAGCAGTTCGATATTCCCGTAGGGCCTGATAACTATTTTGCCGTTGTGGATGAAGCGGAGCTGGACGATTTAACACTAGATGGTTTCGATGCTTCCACGGCTGATATGGGGCAACCCACTCACTTCTATCCCCGCAGAAATCCTTTTCTGTTTACCATTGATGTTCCAGCAGATTTTGGTGAACAAGAAGTGGTCTGGACTTTGAAGAGTCAGGGCAAGATAGCTCGTGCCTACGGCAGCCTCTATCCCGACTATCGTATCGATCCGCAAGTAATCTCGACTGAAGTGGGTGGTGCTTTCGGCAGTCTGGATGATCGGCTGCGCTCCAATATACCTCCCGAGCTTGAAGTGCGCGGAGATAACTATCGCACTGTGGCTGTGGGTGAGCCGCTCGATCTCTCAGTCTATGCCAATGACCCCGACGATTTCCCGGCGCGTTCACGACGGGGGATGCCAAGCACACCCGAACAGATTTACCGCCCGCCATCTTCTATTGTGGCGTCCTCAGGCCCAGGTTTGCGTTTCTCCTGGAGTGTGTATCGCGGTCCCGAAGATGAGGCGACGTTTGAACCAACCCAGATGAAGACTTACACCGATACCCGTGTGTATGCCAACTCGCCCTGGTCACCGCCTTTCTACATCCCCGAGCCACCACCGGACAATGTGTGGAATTCTACGGTAACTTTCGACAAGCCTGGCGAGTACGTATTGCGTGGTGTCGCCAGTGATGGCTCCATGTTTACTTACGAGAATGTGACAGTCACTGTCACGCCTTAACGCGCTCTCATCGAATAAAACTCTGCAGCGCCCGCTTAGCGGGCGTTTTTCGTTGTGAATTTATTTTAGATTAGCTGTCGGGGAACCGATCCCAATTTCGTCTTATAGATGAACAAGCGCATTAGGGCTTGTTTGAAATTCATTGTACAGTCAGCTTGTACTATCAATGAGCGGAGAGATGTAATGCCTATCAACAATGTTGCCTCAGCCGTGGATCTGAGCGTATCGCCGGTGCATCTGGATTCAATTGCAGGATCAGAAGCACCTGCGGTGTTGCTGGAGAACTTTGGCTTCGATGGTCCAGCTTTTGAAGACTATGTGGCGAAGCATTGTCAGGCGGGGCCCGGTCGTATCGTGATGATCGAGACTTCGCCTGTGGATTGGTCTCACTGGGAGCGGCATACGGAGGGTGATGAGATTGTCGTCATTCTGGAGGGGAGGGGTGTCATGATTCAGCAATTCGGAGATGCGGAACAGAGCATTCCACTGCGTGCTGGTCAGGCAGTGGTCAATCCCTGCAATGTATGGCATACGGCGAATGTGGAATCTGCGTTGAAAGCACTCTACATTACCCCGGCTCGCGGTACCGAACATCGCACAAGATGACTGTGATCATTAAACTCTCACTCCGATGAGTGAGTCTCAGGAGATTAGGACTATGCAATACCTCTGCCTTATATACGAAGAAGAAACTGAAATGCTGTCTCGCTCTGCAGAGGAGCAGGAAAAAATCATGGCGGACTATTGGGCGTTTACCAATGATGTGCGTGATAACGGTCAGCTAGTGGCGGGTGAGGCGCTTATGCCTACAGAAACGGCAACTACTGTTCGCGTGCGCGATGGTAACAGGGTAACCACCGACGGTCCCTTCGCGGAAACCAAGGAACAGCTTGGTGGTTTCTATCTTCTCGAATGCAAAGACCTTGATGAGGCGATCGAGCAGGCTAGCCGTATCCCTTCAGCAAAATACGGCTCCATCGAAGTGCGGCCGATCATGGTATTTGATCAACAGTAAATAGCTTTCTATCAATGAGCAACCGATAACGACTGTGGAGAATTTATCCGAACAACTGATACACAGTCGTATCCAGGCCCGGCACAGCGTA
>JAKSCP010000226.1 GCA_022360535.1 Pseudomonadales bacterium
GTGATCGCCATGGGCCGTCTTGCAGCGCGCCGCCCAGCGTAGCGACAACTCCATGGACTCTCGCGCCTGTTGTTCTGTTGCCGGATAAGGTGTGCATTCATCGAACACCATTATGATGTCCGATCCCAGTTGATGCTGAACGGCGATGGATGACTCTGGCCCGAGAAACACTTCAGCACCGTCCACCGGAGACCTGAAGCTCACTCCCTCTTCAGAAATTTTCCGCATCTCCCCCAAACTAAATACCTGGAAGCCACCGGAATCGGTCAGGATGGGTTTCTCCCAACCCATGAAATCATGCAGATCACCGTGCTGACTGATGATTTCCGTGCCCGGACGCAACATAAGGTGAAAGGTGTTGCCCAATACAATATCGGCGCCCGTGCGTAACAATTGTTCCGGCGTCATGCCCTTGACTGTTCCATAGGTACCACAGGGCATAAACGCCGGCGTTCGAACCTCGCCGCGCGGGAATTGAAGACTGCCGGTTCGGGCGGCTCCATCCTGGGCTTTTAGTTGATATTGCATGGTGCTCGCAGAACTCAGTGTTCTCTGGTGGACCGGAAGGCGATATCGGGCCATCGCTCTTCCATAAGATTTAAGTTAACACGGGTAGGAGCGAGATAGGTGAGATAGCCACCACCATCGATGGCCAGATTCTCTTGCGCCTTCTTTTTGAACTCTTCCAGTTTGTCATTGTCATCGGAGCCGACCCAACGGGCGACATGGATGGTGACCGGCTCGTAGATGCAGTCCACCTTGTATTCATCCTGAAGGCGATAGGCCACCACTTCGAACTGCAACACACCCACCGCTCCGACTACCAGGTCGTTGTTGCGAAGTGGCATAAACACCTGGGTCGATCCCTCTTCAGACAACTGGGTCAGTCCTTTTTGTAATTGCTTTAGCTTCAATGGGTCTTTGAGACGAATACGACGAAACAATTCCGGAGCAAAATGGGGAATACCCCGGAATTTGAGCTCCTCCCCGGTAGTGAAAGTATCCCCAATCTGAATAGTACCGTGATTGTGCAAACCGATAATATCGCCGGACACCGCCTGCTCTGCCCGCGCCCTGTCGCCAGCCAGAAAAGTAACAGCATCAGCCACTTTGACGTCTTTACCAATGCGGCAATGACGCATCTTCATGCCTTGCTCGTACTGACCGGAACAAACCCGCATAAAGGCGATGCGATCACGGTGGTTGGGATCCATATTGGCCTGGATCTTGAACACGAATCCGGAGAACTTCTCTTCTTTGGCATCAACTATTCTGGATTCCGTCTCTCGAGATTGCGGCGCTGGTGCCCATTGCACAAAATCACTGAGCATTTCACGCACACCAAAATTTCCCAGAGCCGTTCCGAAATAAACAGGGGTCAGCTCTCCCTTTAAATAGGCATCGAGATCGAATTTATTGCTGGCGCCTTTAACTAACTCTATCTCGTCACGAAAATCATCATAGTATTCGCCGAGCAGCTCGGCGGCTTCCGCAGAGCCCAAACCCTGAATCTGCACATCGTCGGAAACCTGATGTCCCTGACCCTGCTGATAGACATGAATGCAGTCATTCACCAGGTTGTAGACACCCTTAAACTCCTTACCCATCCCTAATGGCCAGTTGATTGGCGCGCAATTTATTTTTAGAACGGTTTCGATCTCGTCGAGTATTTCAATGGGGTCCCGAATGTCCCTGTCCAATTTGTTGACGAAGGTAAAGATTGGCGTATCTCGCAATCGGCATACATCCATCAATTTGATGGTGCGCTCTTCTACACCCTTGGCGCCATCCACCACCATTAGTGCCGAATCCACAGCAGTCAGCACCCGATAAGTATCTTCTGAAAAATCTTCGTGACCTGGCGTGTCAAGGAGGTTCACCATGCGGTCGTCATAAGGAAACTGCATAACAGACGAAGTAACAGAAATTCCCCGCTCCTGCTCCATAGTCATCCAGTCAGACGTGGCGTGACGATCAGATTTCTTGCCCTTCACTGTGCCGGCAACCTGAATCAGATTGCCAAACAACAGCAGCTTTTCAGTAATGGTGGTCTTTCCGGCGTCGGGGTGAGAAATGATCGCTAAGACGCGGCGGCGGTCAATTTCTTCCTGTAGCTGATCAGTCGACATAATGGATTAGGGAACTCAAATGGCCCGGGGCCAAAAAAAAGCGGCGATTATAGCAGCAACGCCTGCCTGCGACAGCCGACTCCGATTTTTAGTCGTTGCTGGATTGCACTACAATGAGCGGCTTTTTTGTTTAATTGTTATTTGAACCGACAACTCGGGACTCAAGATGGATTTCACCCTTTCACCAGAACAACAAGCCTTGCAGGATTCGGTGCGCAAGTTTGCTCAGAATGAGCTGCCTGAGATTGCACGGCAGATCGAAGAGAGCGATGAACCAGTTAGCCTGGAACTCAGAAAACGCTACGGCGAGCTGGGTTATCTGGGTGTTAATCTGCCCAGCGCATACGGCGGAGGCGGCTTGAGCCATCTGGACGCCGTTATCGTGCTGGAAGAGATCGCCAAGATATCTATTGCTGTTGCTTTCCCTATTTTTGAGTCTTGCTTCGGACCCTGCCTGGCCATCGCCCACTTTGGCAGTGACAAGATGAAACAGTCTGTCCTGCCCAAAGTCTGCTCCGGCGAGACTATTGTCGCTGTCTCGATGTCTGAACCCGATGCGGGTTCCGCTCTGACCGATCTCTCAACCCGGGCCCATGTTGGACCGGACAAGATTATAGTAAATGGAACGAAACGCTGGTGTTCCGGAGCCGGTCATTCGGAAACCTATGTAGTCTATTGCCGTCTGTCCGATGATCCCGGCGCTAAAGGCATTGGTGCGGTCCTGGTGGACAAAGACACTCCTGGGTTTAGTTTTGGTAAACGGGATCATCACATGGGATTTCGGGGAGTAAGCAGTGCCGACATGTTCTTCGACAATGTCGAAGTGCCCATAGAGAATTTGTTAGTTCCCGCTGGCGGTTTCAGCAAGTTGATGGATGCCTTTGACCTGGAGCGCTGTGGAAATACCACCATGTCACTGGCTGTTGCACAGTCAGCCTTCGATTTCGTCCTGGACTATGTTCAGGAACGCAAACAGTTCGACAAAGCATTAGTCGACTTCCAGGCAGTACAGATACACCTGGCTGAAATGAAAATGAAGCTGGAAGCGGCTCGCTTGCTGCTCTATCGTGCTGTAGTCAACGCGGAACAGGGGCTGCCTTCCGTCGGAGAGAGCTCCATCGCCAAATGTTTCGCCAACGAAACCGTCCGCGAAGTGACTGGCAAAGCCATGCAGCTCATGGGGGGTTATGGCTACTCCAGGGAATTCCCTATTGAACAAAAGATGCGCGATGCCTGGGGCTGGGGTATCGCTGGCGGAGCTATCGACATTCAGAAAGTAAATATCAGTTCAGCCCTGGTAGGACGTCGCTTTAACCAGCGAGCCAAGTAACAGAACAACGAATCACCTTATATAAATGCAATAAGAAACAGAGTATGAGTAAAGACACACCCGATCCAATGCGCTTTCTGGTTCGCAAGGTTGATTCAGCGAATAGGGTAGACGGCATACTGCTCAGTGGCAGCATCAAACATGGTGATAGCGTCATCACTGTGCCCTCCGGTCAACAGACTTCCGTGATGGCACTGGAACAGAATGGCAACAAAGTCACGAGCGCGGAAGCAGAAGCCAATCTTTCAATTGATCTTACCTATTCCGTAAAGCTGCTTGAAGGTGATGTTATCGCTTGTGCCGAAAATACTGCGGAGTATGCCGATCAATTTGAAGCCAGCATCGACTGGTTAGCTAATGAAGAGCTACTGCCAGGTCGTAGCTACCGCTTGCAAACCATCACCGGTAGCGTGGATGCGGTAGGCAGTCGACTGAAGTACCGACTGGAAGGCGAGCAACAAATCGCAGCCAACACATTGCAGTGCAACGAACGTGGAGTCGGCAACATCGCCCTGACCTCACCCATCATTTTTGACCCGGTACTCACCTGCGGCAAGCTTGGCCGTTTTCAAATGCTCGATAAGACCAGTGGTGAATGCCTGGCTGAAGGGGAGATTCGTCATGGATTGCGGCGGGCTAGTAATATCCATTGGCAAGCCCTGGATGTAGATAAAGACAGTCGGGCTGCTATCAAGAATCAAACACCACGCATTATCTGGATGACCGGCCTCTCCGGCTCCGGCAAATCGACGATTGCCAACCTGCTGGAAAAGAAGTTGTTGGCACAATCCCACCACTCCTATCTTTTGGATGGTGACAACGTCAGACATGGACTAAACAAAGATCTCGGTTTCACCGCCGCTGATCGAGTGGAAAACATTCGACGCGTGGCAGAGACAGCAAAGTTGATGTTGGATGCCGGGCTGATCGTAATCACCAGCTTCATCTCACCATTCAGAGCAGAACGGGATATGGCCCGCACTCTGTTCGCTCAAGGAGAATTCATTGAAGTGTTTGTCGACACCTCATTGGAGGTGTGCGAACAACGGGACCCCAAGGGTTTGTATAGCAAAGCCCGCGCCGGTGAAATCCGCAATTTCACCGGCATCGATAGTCCTTATGAGCCACCAGAGCACCCAGAACTGGTACTGGATACGGTGAACCTCAGCGTCGAGGAAGCGGCCGATCGTATCATCGACTACCTGCAAAAACAGACTACTTAAGCTTTAGAGAGTTAAATCAGCAACTAGTGAAGTGTGCTGCCGCCTGGACGCACTCGAGACTCGGCGAACTCGGGATGCAAGATATCCATGCGCTTGACTAACAACAGATCGTGACGGGAGAGGCGATCGAGATCTAATTCATCAGAAGCCACATCGATGTCATCCAATAGCACGCACACCACATCATCGTCTTCGACATCCACCACTACACAGGGTTTGAAACCTTTAACTGTATTCAAAGACGCGGTAGAACCCACATCGAAGGCATGAATGGGAAAAGTGCCATCGGCATGGTTTAGCAATCCATAGGAAGTGAATGCCACACCGAACCCGGCCGCTGCTACCACGTTGATGATGTCAATAATATCTGGATCTGAAAGATCCACTCTTACAGTTTCTTCCATGGGCTGATTGATCTGCAAACGCCGCTGATTGATCAGCTTCAAAAACAAATCAATGTCTTCTTGATTCCATTCCAGGGTTTCTTCTTTTTCCGAACGCGTACTATCAGAGGAAAGACTCTGCACACTGGTTTCAATAGTGAAGTCTTTTACCTGAGTTTCGGGTGGACAGGGCACGACCATGGAGACTGAACAGTAGCCTTCGCTACTTTCAGCACTGAGTCGCCACAAGAATGGTACTTCGCTGGTAAACTCGATCATCTACTTGTTCTGCACCAGGCAGTCAAAGCAACTGCGTTTGGAGCCCCTCTACTAATTCTCTGATCAACATCTTCTCTGAGTTGACCCAGGCAAACTGTGATCCAGGCTCTTATAAATCGGGTCGGCCAAATGATTGACAATATTAGCTGTCGCGGCAACTTTTTTTTCATGAGATTTTGGCTAAGTTAGCGAGCATTGCTCACTGCTGAATTCAGCACTTCCGAATAAACCCTTGAGGCCACTGAAAATTCCTACAAAACTTACATCCCAAATCTTTTCCACAGAATCTGTGGATAACTCAGTGGGTAATTCCTGGAGATAAGTCCCAAGCCTCGAAATTTCAAGCCGCGGACACATTTTGGGCAAATTTTAATCAATCGGAATTTTTCTTTTAAATCAGTAGGTTAATAGTTTTTGAAGGGTCGAACAAAAATAAAACCCGCTGTTTTTTAGCATTTTGTTACGCCCTAGAAATTTTTGTGCATAAAAAATCGGGATAAGCGCCAACCTGCGTACTACCCAATTCTTTTGTTACTGTTTTTATTGAAGTTTTTCCCTCTATAATACCGTTCGTTCTTAAAGCCCATTTTTAGCCAACTATGTCAGTTTCGCGTTCGAGGTCCCTTCCCGTTGTACTGGGCCTGCTATTTCTCATTCTGGGTGTGTTTGCCTGGAGCGCATACCGAAAAACCCAGCTGGATAACAGTAGTAGTGATCTCATCGTCGAGGTCTTACAGAGCACGCTCAGCTCAGGTTCAGCAGAACCTGTTGTCAGTATGGCTCACTCTGACTGGTTGAGCCTAATGTCGGCCCAATCCATCACCGGTTACATCGAGTCCAGCTATCGCCGGCTTGGCCCACTGCAATCTATGTCCAGTATCACCGGTGAGGCGGACGTGGGGATCATTTCACTGCCAGCCACGGCAGTGAATGCGGACTATTCCATCGAATTACAGATGGGAACCAACCCAGTCACCGCCCAGGCTGAGATGCGCTACCAGGACGGCCAGTGGTGGCTAACCAACTTGGTATTGGATTCACCGCTACTGATGGACTGAAGCAGTTACTTGAAAACCATGCTGTAGACACTTGGTACCAGGATGATGGCACACACTACGGCCAACAGCACATCCTGATCCAAGTTGTAACTGACCAGAGTGGCCTCTGGTAAATTCATCGCAATCACACCGAACGTGACCAGAGCGATGATGAAGAGATTTCGAATAAGCAATAGCACTGCCACTGCGAAGGCCAGTGAGAACAGCGCAAAGTAATTCTCTTGCATGCCGAAACGGGTCAGCGCCTCGTTGGCGAGTGAGACCCCAAGAGTAAGGAACAGGAACCCCCCGAACAGAAAAGCCTTGAGTAAACCCCAATCTTTGGCTTCGCTCTGTGGTTTCGCTTGACTGGCTGACTGTTGCATGACCCCTCCTCGCTGGCTCCTCTTAAAGCCAGATGAAGCAATTCATGGAGCCACTATAGAACAGCAGAATTCACCTCCGCGATAGCAAATGCCAGGAGTTTGAACCAGTTCAAGTTCGATTTGTGGTGCAGCCGACATTCGGCCGCTAAAGCCCTGTTAAAACCCGTCGAAGGGGTGGGGATACCAGTAGATTACGTCGGGTGGTTAAGTTCAGGACTATTCCGATACAACGCGCAGCAATTGCGCATAGTCGGTGAATCCATTGAAGATCTTGTAGATACCGTCCTGCTTCATGGTACGCATACCATCTTTCATAGCTTGTTCGCGGATCTCATCCAGCGACGCCTTGTTGTAGATCATGCCCTGCAGGGTGGGTGTGCCGACGAGCAACTCGTGAATGCCGGTACGACCCTTATAGCCAGTACCGCCACAATCGTTACATCCGTCCGGATTGGCAGCCATGTATTCCACGTTATCGAAATCGTAGTCCGGCATGTCCTGTTTCAGAAGATCAATACCACCATAGGATTCAACCAAATGATCTACTTCTTTCTGATCGGGTTTGAAAGGCTCCTTACACTTCGGACACAGGGTACGCATCAAACGTTGTGCCAACACACCCAACAAAGCATCGGAGAAGTTCACCGGATCCAATCCCAGGTCTAAAAGACGGGTAATAGTTTCCGGCGCCGAGTTCGTATGCAGCGTGGACAATACAAGGTGACCCGTGAGCGAGGCTTCCACGCCAATACTGGCTGTTTCATGATCACGCATCTCACCGATGAGAATCACGTCCGGGTCGGCTCGCAGGAAGGCGCGCATTGCCGTGGCGAAAGTAAAATCGATCTTGGGAATCATCTGCACCTGTTGCAAGCCAGGCTGGGTAATCTCTACCGGGTCTTCCGCAGTCCAGATTTTACGCTCCGGTTTATTGATATGGCCGAGTACCGCGTGCAGGGTTGTGGTTTTACCAGAACCCGTTGGTCCCACTACCAGGAAGAGACCCAGAGGGTGAGCCGAGAGTTCGATCACCTTCTGGTGGTTCTGCGGTGTCATATTGAGTTTTTCCAGCGGCATGGCAGCACCAGCCGCCAGGATACGCAGTACCGCACTCTCGCCTTGCACTGTGGGAACTGTGGCAACACGCAGTTCCAGTTTCTTGCCGCGAACCTTGAGCTTACACTTACCGTCTTGCGGCAAACGTTTCTCCGCAATGTTCAGGCGCGACATCACCTTGATACGGGCGATCAATGCAGCACAGTGTTCCTTCGGTACTTTAATAATCTCGCGGCACAAGCCATCAACCCGGATGCGAACCCCACCGGGGGCGCTATCTTTACCCGGTTCGATATGAATATCCGACGCACCCAGACGATCTGATTCTGTGATTATGCGATTGACCAGTTGGATAATCGCCGAGGTAGCCGCCAGACCTTCATCTTCTTCTTCGTCATCGCTCTCTTCGAGTTCAACGCCTCCCTCATCATCCATGGAGGAAAAGATGTCATCGAATCCTTCCTCGTAGTCGCCACCATCATCACCACGCAGAAATTGAATGATGTGTTCAGGCAAGCCGACCCGAAACACATAGTTCCTGGCGTTAACAACACCCTGGATTTCCATGATGCGCTGATAGTCCGATGGGTCGTCAATCAGAATGACCGCCTCTTCCTTATCACCGGCCACCGGCAGCCATAAGTTACTGCGCAAATAACTGATACCGATGTTCTCCAGCAAATCCACAGGGAGTTCATGCTCGGCGTCATACTTCATATAAGGAACGCGGTAGTAGTACTCCAAAGACTTACCGATCAGGTCAGCCTCAATGTTGTACTCTTCCATCAACACGCGGGAAACCGAACCACCGTAAAGGGAAGCTTTGTTGGACACGTCTTCAAGTTCAACACTGGAAATCTTGCCCTTCTGCACCAGATAGTCATAAGGACCCTGGGTGCTTTGCAATGAAGAGCGGAATTGCTTGGCCAGCATCTGGCTGACCATCATGGCGTGCTTTAAATCTTCTTTGGTGAAGTCGCGGTCGCCCTCGAAATTAATCAACTGCATGACACCCAGCAGGATTTCATCCTTGATAGGCACTACGATCTGCGATTTCACTTTCCAGCCTTTGGAATCAGTGAAGCTGCTATCGAATTGCAGACGGGGGTGAATGTCAGTGAGTTCTTCACTGTCTTTGACATTTTTGATGACCAGCGCACGCTGACTGAGAGCCACATAGCCCGCCAGCGAAGTGGTACTGAATGGCACCCGGATTTCTACGGAATCATCATCGTCCGGATCACCACCTTTGAAGGTGGCCAGAATCTCTTTACCATTATCAACGGATTGCCAGATGGTAAATAGACGCACCCCAAGCAGGTCCAGCAATTCCTGCTCGGTTTCTTTCATCGCTACCTTTAGCTTCTTACTGTATTTAAGCTTCTGGTAGATTTTCGAGAGTCGGGTGACAAACTCGTCTTTCGGTTGTCCCTGATCGGCGTCGTCCTGGGGAGACGCCTCGACTTCGACTTCTTCTGTGGTCGCTGTTTCTGCCATAAAAACCGTTGTTTTCGCGAACTTAGCCGATTAATTCTATACCACTGGGCAATTGGGTTTGGGCTTGATTTCGTGACAGTGTGCGTTGTTCCGAGTTCATCCTGTCACAATCCAGGCAAATCGCCTGAAAGCCCCGAACTACGGCCTATGGCGCAGATTGTGGTCTGTCGCGGGTGCCATGTCCATTACTTTATATAACGGCCAAAAATGCCAGCAAATTCAGCCTTATTCAACAGATTTTTCCTAGTTCTGACAGTTAGTTACGGACTTGCGAGCCCCGCTCTCGGGCAATTGCCGGGGTTTTCAGAAGCCCATTATCAGTGGTTGGGGCAACAGGTGTTCGCCAATGAGTGCAATCGGCAACTGAGCTGTTTAACCCATTGGAATGACGGCGAGGACTTTCCTTCTCTGGGAATTGGCCATTTCATCTGGTACCGCCAGGGCCAAACCGAAGTCTTTGAAGAAACTTTTCCGCAGCTACTGGAATACCTGCAACAACAGGGCGTTATCCTGCCCGACTGGCTGGATGACCCAATCAACGCGGACAACCCATGGCCTGACCAGGCAGCATTTTTAGCTGCCAGTGAAAGTCAATCCATGCAACAGCTGAGAATTCTTCTGCAGTCCACCATGGACCTGCAGGCAGCTTTCATCGTGGCCAGACTTGAGTATACGGCAGCCGACCTCATTGCCAGTGTGCCGCTGCAGCGACAAAATTCAATGCAAGCGGTGTTCAGCAAAATTGCTGGCAGCAATCCTCCCATGGGAGCCTATGCCCTTATCGACTATTTGCACTTCAAAGGTAGTGGCTTGAATGCCAATGAACAGTATCAGCAGCAAGGCTGGGGTTTAAAGCAAGTGCTGTTGCGACTGCATCCGGAAACGGCGAACCTGGAGTCCTTTGTTGCCGCCGCCGCTGACGTATTGAGTGAACGTGTGGCCAATGCACCACCGGAACGCAATGAGCAACGTTGGTTAACAGGCTGGCACAATCGCTTGCAGACCTACCTGCGCTAAGCTTGCTACTCTTCGCCAATCCCATTAGGCTTCTGCGCTGCCTTAATCCACCGCAGCAACATCTCTATCCATGAGTTTCGAACGTTCCAACATCGCCCGTATGGCTGGCTACACACCTGGTGAACAACTCACCGGTGACGATGTCATCAAGTTAAACACCAATGAGAATCCCTATCCGCCTAGCCCGGCGGTTGCTGCCGCATTGCAGGCCACCGACGTTGCCGCCTTGCGACGTTACCCACCACCCACCGCAACCGCTTTTCGTGAGGCAGCGGCAAACCTGCATGAGGTGTTGCCTCAAAATCTCATTCCAACTAATGGTGGAGATGAGTTACTGCGTCTGGTACTGACAACGTTTGTTGATGCTGGCGAAACGGTAGTGACGACGCAGCCCAGCTATTCGCTGTATCCGGTGCTGGCCGATATCCAGGATTGCAGGTTACTCGAAGTTCCACTGCTGGACGATTGGAGCCTGCCAACTGGTTTCGTAGAGCAACTCAATGCCTCAGGTAGCAAGTTGTGCATCCTGGTAAACCCCCATGCCCCTACTGGCCAATTGCTTTCTGTGGATCAGCTCACTGCCATTGCCGATGGTTTCGATGGCATTCTATTAGTCGATGAAGCTTATGTGGATTTCATTGATCCGCAGCTTGCTTATAACAGTGTTCCTATGGCTGTTGAGCGTAACAATGTCTTATTACTGCGCACGCTGTCCAAAGGATACTCTCTGGCAGGATTGCGCTTTGGTTACGGGATTGGGTGCCCTGAGCTCATCGAACCCATGCTGGCTAAGACCCGGGACAGTTACAACACAGATTTAATTGCCCAACGCTTGGCCACCGCAGCTATCGAATCTGTGGACTATGCTGAGGAATCCTGGTCGCGAGTAAGGCAGCAACGGGAACAACTCACAGCAGCCTTGCAAGCACTCGGTTTTAGCGTCACCCCCAGCCAAACCAATTTTCTGCTGTGTCAGGTGCCCGACCAGCAAACAGCGCCCGGCCTGTATGACGCATTGAAAGAACAGAATATTCTGGTGCGTTACTTCGACCAGGACCGGCTGCGCGACAAGTTGCGTATCAGCATCGGTTCAGAAGAGGAGAATACCGCCCTGCTCCACGCATTGCGTGCATTACTTTAAACTCTCTTCCCTACCTCTTCTCCCTACCTCTCCTCCCTAAAGAGCCTCCATTTGACAGAATCTCGAGTCAGCGTTAGAACTGGCTACTCTCTTCTCGATTGGCGCCTTGGCTATGGTCGATTCAGACCACGACGCATCTTCTCAAGCAAACAGCGATGATTCCGTATCGCGTGTGCACTATTGCCCGGAATGTAAGAAACCCTTGCGCAGGATAGAAGGCAAGATGGGTCCTTTCTGGGGATGTACGGGATTTCCAGAATGTCGAGCCACCCTCAACGATCTCGATGGCAAACCCAGCACCGAGGTCGATGAGCATTTCCGCTGCCCACTCTGCACCCGACGCATGGTGAAAGCGGATCCCGAAAGAGGCAATTACTGGTTTTGTAGCGGCTATTCCAAAGGCTGCAAAGTGACCCTTCGGGATGATCAAGGTAAGCCAGAAACGGCTTTTCGCTGCCCCGATTGTGGCAATGTGCTTATAAAAAGGCAGGGTAAAAATGGTGAATTCTGGGGCTGTAAAAGTTATCCTGATTGCACCACTAGCTTTAATGACTTGCAGGAACCACCGTGATCTTTTCTTTTCTTAAGATTCGCAAGAAAACCGCAGGAATATTTGTTGGTATCCTGGTGGGGGCACTTTGCCTCTGGGCTATCGCCTCATGGCAAGATCTCACCTGGGAAGACATGCTTAGTGTACTGCTGGGCACCGTTCTTATGCTGGGCGGTATCATGCTGGCGGCCTTCCTGCTAATCGCCACTTTCAAGCTATCAACTCGCTTGTTTGCCCGTGCCACCGGCGCCGAAACCGGCGAAGGTTGAACTTCAGGGTATTGGTAAGCTGCGAGACATGATCAGCGCATCTTCCCGCGCTTCTTTGCCGGGATAGTAGTTCTTGCGTTCACCAATCTGGGTAAAGCCAAGGGATCGATAGAGTTCGATGGCACCAGTGTTTGATGCGCGCACTTCCAAAAAACATTCTCTGGCGTCCTGTTTCTGTGCTCGATCCAATAGCAACAGGAACATTTTGCGACCATAACCCAGGCGCTGGTAGTCAGGATGTACACACAGTGTCAGCAAATGACATTCTCCAATCGCCACTGACATGACACCATGAGCAACGATCTTCTGCTTGTTTGCCAACACCCAACATTGGTAACCCGCTCGCAGACAATCAATAAAGATACGCTTGGTCCAGGGGTGCTCATAGGCGGCAACTTCATTCTGCACCACCAAATCGATATCGCTGCTGCGCATGGTGCGGGCAAAGAATTGGGTGGCAACAGAAAGCTGACGATCCATGGGAGTGAGTTCGGCTGGTTTAGCTTTGTAATCGCTTACGCAGTGCTTGCAGATGAGACCAACAATCTCGTTTCAACATGGAGTGAGCAAGCATTGAGTGCAGACTGTGGGTGAACGTGACCTGACACTGCAAATTATCTAACTGCTTGTCACCTGCAAGTTCTTCATCATCATTGCCTGTTAATATCTGTGGCAATTGCGTTGTGAAGATCAAGAGATTCGCAAATCCATCCTGTGCCTGGCGTTGGTTGATAAATCCCTGCAGCGCCAAAGCGGCGGCTCTCCTTGGGTCTTCATTGCCTATTCCTTCAGCTAATGGCCAGTTAAACGCTTCGCCGCGAAGCTCTGGATCACTTTCTCCGAAACCGGGGGCCAAAGCGCGCAGTATCGCTGTTAACAATCCAGTACTGTCCCGGCTCTGTTTCCCTCTTAGCTGATGGGGAGTCTCACTGATCACGGCGAGCTGCGGGTTAATCGAGTAGTACTGCAAATTGAATCGCAATTGATCGGCGGCTGACTGTGACGCTTTTGCTTCAGCGCCCTCTTGAGCGGCCTCCGGAGCAATCTGGTTCTCTTCAACTCGGGTAGCTGGCTTCGCTCGCTTGGCTGGGATTTCAATGACAGGTCTGTTCTGACCGGCCTCTTGCAACTTCGCTGCAGCCTTGGAAGTTGCTGCCTGCTGTTCAGAAGCTGCGGATTCAGCTTGTGCAGGCAATTGATAATTGGGTGATGTCTTGGCGCCAGGGAGAACAAAGCGCGGGTAGTATGCCTGGTACCCCATCTGGCGGAGATAATTCAGGCGCTGCTCTTCATTCATTTATAGCTAACTTCTAGACGACGATTTGATGAAGGAGACAATATACTGGTTTGCCTATCTGGCAACAACAGAACCGCCTTGCAGACGTTTGATGTGGGGCCTTTTTCGTGATTGAATCCCGCTTCCTTTAGCAGTGAGTACCCCTCGGAATCACCATGAAAGCTGTCCTTTGTAAAGCCTACGGACCACCCGAAGATTTGGTTATGGGGGAAGTCCCTGACCTCGAGCCCGGCGAAGGCGAGGCTGTCATCGAGGTGTATGCAGCCTCTCTGAATTTTCCCGATGGCCTGCAGATTCAAGGCAAGTATCAGTTCCAGCCGCCCATGCCCTTTACCCCCGGCTCAGAGGTAGGCGGCATCATAAAGTCACTGGGTCCCGGCTTCGAAGGCTTCAATGTTGGTGATCGCGTAATGGCGATACCCGGCATCGGAGGACTCGCAGAACAGGTGCTGGTCAAACCCGACAGTGTGCACCGCATCCCGGACAACATGGATTTCAAAACTGCGGCCGGCTTTGCCATGGTGTATACCACTTCCTACCATGCACTAAAGCAGCGCGCTCAGTTGCAGCCTGGCGAAACGTTGTTGGTGCTGGGCGCCAGCGGCGGAGTTGGAATTACAGCCGTAGAGCTGGGTAAGGTCATGGGCGCCAGAGTCATTGCGGCCGCCAGCACAGAGGAAAAGCTGGATTTCGTCAGGCAGTTTAATCCTGACGAAACCATCAACTACGGTGACGGCGAACTCAAGGAGAAAGTGAAAGAGCTGACGGGCGGACGCGGTGCCGATGTGATTTATGATCCGGTTGGTGGTGATCTTTTCGATCAATGCTGTCGTTGCATTAACTGGAACGGCCGCCTGCTTGTCATTGGTTTCACCAGTGGCCGTATTCCCGAATACAAAGCCAATCTTGCATTGCTGAAAGGCTCTTCCATGGTTGGTGTTTTCCTTGGAAGGTTTCGCAAAGAAGAACCTTCTGAGTATCAAAAGAACTTCGATGAATTGCTCTCGATGTATGAAGAAGGAAAACTAAATCCCTTGGTAACCCAGGTCTTTCCCGGCGAACAGTTCGTCGAAGCCTTCAATGTATTCACCCAGCGTCGCGCCATGGGTAAAGTCACGGTAGAGTTTAAGACCGAGTAATCCTATCGATGTTGAGTGACGAAGAAATTCGCCAGGACCTGGCGAAACTAAAAGACATTGTCGCCGCTCATAAGGCGCCAGATGCCCCACTCGCAGTTGGCACCGCAACCATAGACGGTCGCGAGCTACCGGTTTTCACCAAGGTTCCAGAGAATTTAGGCCAGCTTTATGGGCTTAGTCTGGAGCAGCCCGATCTACCCTTTCTCGTCTATCAGGACGAACGCTACAGCTACGCAGAGAGCCTGGACATGGCGCGCCGACTGTCACGGGTACTATTGGAGCGATACAATATTCAAACTGGCGAGCGGGTAGCAGTCTGTGCACGCAATTCACCGGAGTGGTGTCTGGCGTACATGGCGGTCACCCTGATCGGTGGCATCGTCGTGCCAATGAACTCCTGGTGGCGAAGCGCCGAACTGGAGTATGGACTTCGAGACAGTGGCAGCCGTCTGGTATTCGCCGATTCACCAC
>JAKSCP010000247.1 GCA_022360535.1 Pseudomonadales bacterium
AATTCTCCGGTAATCATCCAATACTGAATCGACTGAACAGGGGGAGACTCGCGAGCTAAGACTGAGCATTAATGAAACTGGAGAACTGTCTATCAGTGCGCCCACTACTGTAGAAGAAATTACGGTAACCGCAAGGCGTTCATTGTACTCACTTCGCGCGGAAATCCGGCGGGCTGAAAGAGCACTTTACTCAACGTATAACGAACACAATCAGGTTGACGAGTTTCAAGTTCATTGTAGAAAGAAAGAACTCTATGAAGATCTGCTGCGGGCATACCGTTGCTGGCCACAATTCTTCGAGGATGTTGTCGCAGCAGATGCTCAGGCGGTTATCAATGGTGCTGGTCTGGTGAGAGCAGTCCATGGAGGTCAATCCCTGACCTTACACGGAATTACACCAATCTCTACGCTGAAGGCTAGAAATAGATCGAGGTTTGAAAGTCTCAAGAACAATATTCTGGTGATAGCAATGGAACAACCGGATGTCTATGACTCACTGTCCAGGCTAGCGCAGCTAGAGCAGGTATATCAAACCAGGCGGGAAGAATGCCTGGCCAAACCTCCGGTGCTATTCATCTTTCGGCGATGCTCATGAAGATTGATTGGGCGTGTTGGAAATAGAATTCTCCGGTAATCATCCAATACTGAATCGACTTTTTCTAAAGAACCAAGACCAAATACTGCAAGGGTAGAAACACTTAAATTCGGAGACACATCCTGATAATGGAGGCGAGTAATGATTGACTTATTTCAACGCAAGATACTGAGTTTCATCGCTGTCGCTGTGATCGGAATATCTGCTGCGGGCAGCACCAGTGTGCTTGGCCAAGTCCAGGAAGATTCCAACGATTCAACTAGCCAGGAGAATTCTCAATCCAGCAATCAATCAGGTGATGAAAACTCTGAGGCGTTCAACGACATTGTGCGGAGTATTCCAATTGAAGAAATCGTAGTAACGGCGGAGAGAAGCTCCTCCAGCATAAGATCACAAATGGAACAGATCAGAAACAAGCTTTTTGACGACTACAGCGCAGTGAACGAGATCGACAAATACGATGTGGACTGCAGGAAAACGCGATGGACAAACTCACAAATTCCTCAAGATTTTTGCTGGCCAGTCTTCTTTGAACGGGCGCTGGCCGACAATGCCCAAGGAAGCATCATAGGCCTGAATCTTTTGGACACTCCTGCGAACGTCGCCAGACAGCACCAGACGGATTGGGACGGGCTTAGAAACAATGTCGCCCGAATAGCCAATGAAAACCCTGAGATAAAAGAGGCGTTATTGGAATTCCTGAGATTGGATGCCGCCTTAGTCAGGAAGAAGCAGGAATGCGATGAACGCCCTGCATTTCTCTTTGTTTTTAAACTTTGTCGGTAACAAAAAGGATCAGCGAAGCCGATGGAATCTGCCTGAGAAGTCAGGTATGACGCATATTCGACCAGCCCCTTATCGTTATCCATCTTGCGACCGGTGTTTTTGCGGTACACCGCCAGACAAACGCCTGGAGCGCCCTACAACGTGATTCACTGTTCAAACGCAAAAGGTATCGAGAGCAGGTTTGTTCACTCTGTATTTCTCTCATTCCTGGTTTTCTTTTCTCCTCAGGCTTTTGCAGCAGAGCTGCTCGATGAAACCAAAGAAGCAGTGCAGGAGTGGATACGTTTAGAGCAGCTTATATCCCAGGAGAATCGACAGTGGAGAGAAGAAAAATCCTCCATCGAGGATTTACTCAGCATTCTTGATACTGAGCGCAGAATCCTGGAAGAACAGATTGAGCAGGCACAGCAAACAGCCAGTCGGGCCGACGAAGAAAGAGCAGCTCTGGTAGAGCAACTTACAGCCTACCAGGAGATATCGGCATCATTGCAATCCGAAGTGTCCAATTACGAACGCCAGCTACTTGTTTTGCAACCCAGGCTTCCTCTGGTTCTACAGCGAGAACTAAGCCCGCGGTTCAGTTTGTTGGGAAGTGAGAACCAAACCAGTACGAGGTCTCTCAGTGAAAGGTTGCAAGCCGTCCTCGGCATTCTGTCGGAGATTGAAGCCTTTGACAGTACGATAGTTCTGACCACTGAAGCCATTGAGGTTGATCCCGGTCGAGAAGTAGAAGTGCAAGTGCTGTATCTCGGACTGTCGCGAGCATTCTATACAAACGGAAGTGGAACAATTGCCGGGATCGGAGTACCCGACGAGTTCGGGTGGGAATGGCAAAGAGAAGACGATATGGCATCAGCGATACTCATCGCGGTAGAAGTTTATGAGTCCCGGATTTCGCCCCGTCTAATTGAGCTCCCGATGCAGGTCAGACAATGAGAATCGCAGCCACGATCAGCCGCATACTTGCATGGGGTATAGTCTTGCAAGTCTCGGTGAACACAGTCGCTCAACCGACCTCCCTTGAAGAAGTTCGCCAATCTGTGCAGTCAGACCTGGAACAATCTCTCTTAACGCTCGCAACCGTAAGGGAAGAAATTGCGGCAGAAAAAATTCCACTGATTTCTGAATTGAACTCAACTGAGGGCGAAATCAGGGAACTGAGGAGAGAGGCAGCTCGTCTGCAATCAGTTCGGGATAGCAGAGAATTAAGCCTCATCGACCTGACTGCAAGTATCCAGGCCTGGGAGAGTGAGAACCTCTACATACTGAACTTGCTTGATGAGTATGCCAATCGGTTTCAAAGCAACCTCAAGATTTCAGAGATTGCTACTCATTCGGAAGTTACCGAAGCCTATCGCGAATCATCGAATGCGCCTTCAGGTCTGGCCGCTGTCGATGCTCAGCTTTCCATAGTAAACGCTGGCATGGACAGGGTTCGATCTGCGTTTGGCGGGAGTCAATATCAAGGCGATATCGCGACTCAGGACGGCAGCCTTCGTGGAGGCACCTTTACCCGATTCGGCCCACTGGTTTATTTCATAAGTGACGACCGGGAGTTGGGAGGTATTGAGTCAGCGGAAGAAGGTTTATACGCACGGATTCTCAATCTTGGAGACGAACTTGAACCAATAACCCAACTCACCAATGGGATACTTGTCGAACTGCCCGCAGATGTCTCAGAAGGGGTAGTAGCTCAAATTTCGGAAAGTCGCGATAACCTATACAGTCAGATCAGCCGTGGCGGTATATGGATACTTCCGATCCTGTTCTTTGCGGTTCTTGCCTTGAGTATTTCCATATACAAAGCAGCACAAATACTCCGCATCACATTGCCTACAACTGAGCAGGTCAGAGGAGTGTTGAATAAGCTTCGTCAATCAGAGCCGGAAGAAGCGGCCAAGCTGGCTGCGAACTTACCAGCACCAGTCGGCCCGATGCTGGTTGCCGGGGTCAACAACAGTACCGAATCTCCGCAGCTGCTCGAAGAAATCTTGTACGAAAACATCCTCGAAACAAGACCGACCTTAAACCGGCTCTTGCCGGTGATAGCAACGACCGCTGCAGTCGCACCCCTGCTGGGCTTGCTGGGCACAGTCACTGGTATGATCAACACATTCAATCTAATTGCAATCTTCGGAACCGGGGATTCGCGACTGCTTTCATCCGGCATTTCGGAAGCCCTGATAACTACAGAATTTGGCCTTATAGTGGCGATCCCGGCTCTTTTGATTCACGCCCTGCTAAGTCGCCGCATTAAATCCATTCTCGGAGACATGGAGAAATTCGCGTTGATCTTCACTAACGGTCTGTCAGTCCCTGATGGCGCAGGAAATCATGAGTGAATTCCTTCAAGATCTAATCGCCGTAGTGCAGGCCGGTGGCAGCTTGATGCTGGCGCTTGCCGGGTTGGCGTTTTTCCTCTACTGGATTGCCATAGATACACTCTCGAAGCTCCCTCGCGCATCGGGAACCGGGGAAGAACCTCTTACCGAGCAGATTATGCTGGCGGGTATTGATGAATTCAGAGCTGACCAGTTGCAATTCCTGCGTGGGCGAAGGAGCCTACTACAGGTTTTGACCACGACCGCACCGTTACTCGGACTACTGGGCACGGTAATGGGAATGCTGACCACGTTCAGAGGATTAACGCAAAGCGAAGGAGATGTGTTCGATCAGGTGGCAGCCGGAATATCTGAAGCGATGATTACTACAGAAACTGGCCTGGTCATATCAATTCCAGCTTTGTTCCTGCTGATGTTTGTAGATTCGCGAATCAAGCAGATAGAGCACGAGCTGTTAAAACTGGACAAAGCGAAGGGCTAGATGTCTATGCGTAAATCATTGTTTCAGGACGATGAAGCTGCAACCGGTGAAATCAATATCTCTCCTCTGATCGATGTTGTTTTCATACTCCTCATCTTTTTCATTGTAACGACCACGTTCGTTCAGGAGACCGGAGTTGATGTCAACAAGCCACAGGCGATTTCAGCACAGGAACTTGATAGTCAAAGCATACTCATCGCCATTACCTCAACCGGACAGATTGTCTACGGCGGGCGCAACATCGGGGCCGCAGGGGTAAGGCCACTTGTCGAGCGGCTATTGTCTAGGGATGATCTGCCTGTCGTGATTCAGGCCGACCGCACCGTCAACGCCGACCTACTCGTACGAGTCATAGATGAAGCGAAGCTGGGTGGTGCAGTCTCTGTAAACATCGCCACAGCCAACTACCAATAACCGCAGGCATTGATATGTTTGGCCTCATCAAGCGAATAGCGACTAGAACCAACCTGCTAACTCTGTTGGTCGTTGCATTGTTATTTGCAGTGCTTCCCTTGTCTCAAAAATTGAGTGAGGTAGAGGACAGTTCCGTGCTGGTTGTGCGTGAAGTGGATGTGGTTCCGCCCCCACCTCCTCCGCCTCCGCTGCAGTCACAAAGTTCTAATGCCGCCAGTAGCTCGCAAGGGGGCATTGATCTTGAGTCGATTCCAACTGCAGTACGGCTTCTGCCTGTTTCTCTCGGAAACGATATCGGAATTGGAAGAAGCACGGATCTGGGCTTAGGTGGATTCGACCTGGGCTCAAGCAGCGGCGTGACTTTCAGCATGGAAGGCGTGGGATTTGGCACTGAAGGAATAGACAGGCCACCAATTCTGCTGGTGAGACCGACTCTGAATTCAGATTATATGGACAGAGAAGGCATCACACAGTTTACTGCGGAATTGATGGTCAAGTGGCTAAAGGATGGTTCTCTCGTTTTCATCGGCATTGAACGAATTGATCACCCCGATCCAGAACTCGCCAAGATGGTAAGAGAAGCCATACCACGCATGCGTTACAGCAAACCTACAGTTAACGGCGAACCGGTTGAACGTTTTATCCGGCTGCCCTTAACCATTACGGCAAATTAGCGACATGTTGATGCGCTTCAAAGAATCCCGTCTGCCATTGACTATCTGCGCTCTGACTTTTTGGCTCTCGTCTTCTGCACAGGAAGATTGGCCTCATCATAGGGCGGATTGGAATGACCCCCTATTCCAGGCCCGCGTGCAGGGAGTTTATGACTGGATTGGTTCCCGCCCGGATCGGCTGGAAACCAACGAGTTCACTCCTATTCCTATCCCTTTTTATCAGCTGGGGACGATCAACCGTGACCTGGAGTCTTTTCCACCTCGCCCGAAAATCGATCCAGAGGCGAGAAATTTCTTCGAACCCAAAGACTGGATGGACAGGCGTTTTCTCATCAGTTACATGGAAAACAATGAGGACATTGAAGAGGGCTATTTCGAAGACAATCTCGATGAGGATGCGGTAGCAGATACCTACTATCTGATGGGGAATATTTACTTTCTCCAGTCAGAGTATGGACTTGCGATAGACTCTTACGACAGAGCAATTGCTGAATTTCAGAACTTCAGACTGGCGCACAAGAACAAAGCTTATGCACTCGCCTTAACCGGAGATTGCCCAGGGGCGTTGGACGCTGCGCACGACGCAGTGAGGCTCGGGGCATTTTCTGTACACATCAAAAACGTGCAGGCTTACTGTGCCTTCGAAGCCGGGGATTGGACCACAGCAGCAGAATCAGCAGCACTTTCCAGGTTGCTGGACCAGTCAAACCGGCAGGTGCTGCTGATACAAATACGCTCTCTTGCGAAGCTTTCGAAGTTTCAGCATGCATTGTCTTTGGCAAACCAGATTGAAAATGAATCTGAAGCAAGCAGACTTAAACTGGAAATCTTGATTGCTGAACAGCGAGCCGAAGGTAGTGAAGAAGAACTACTTG
Source organism: Pseudomonadales bacterium (assembly GCA_022360535.1). Classification (GTDB taxonomy): domain Bacteria; phylum Pseudomonadota; class Gammaproteobacteria; order Pseudomonadales; family Pseudohongiellaceae; genus UBA9145. Next base: position 6,168 of record JAKSCP010000247.1, read on the forward strand.
CGCTATTGGAAATTAAGTCCCGGTTTGGTGAATTGACTGCAGCCGAACAGAGTAGTCTGACAGGACTCAAGATCAGCGCTGGAATTGCAAGTAGTATCGGCGATGAAGAGCTACGATCTTTTTTCGACTCCAATACAGAGAGCACACAATATCTGGAGTTTGCGTTGAAATCCAAATTGCATGCTGATGGATTGAACACTGCAGCTTCGTTTGGTGAATCTGTCGTGACACCACTCGTTCGTCGATCAGATAGTCTCGACTACAGTTCAGCAAGGATTGTGGTGGCTGATATTGAACACCAGCTTGGCAAGCTGGAATCTGCCGAAGAAATTCTGGAACAGTTAATTGCTGAAGACCCCCTCAACTGCCAGGCGCTACTATTACTCTCAGAAACCGAATACAAGCTGGGAAAGATGCTTGAGAGCGATTCTCATTCGGAGAGAGCCATTTCCAGCGCTCGAAGTTGTGACAACACAACACTCGAACGCAGAGCAATGCTCAACATTGAAAAAGAAGAATTTGGCCTGGCAGTATCTCTTATGTTGCGCGACTGGAATCAGAAGCTTGCCAGAGGTGAAATTCCTGATGAGCTTTATGTCCGCAAATTCAGGGCCATGTCCGATGTGGCACAACGCACTGGTGAATGACATGAGCAATACCCTGCATTCAATATTGAGTTCATTAGCAACCACTGTGCGCCAAAACTGTCAGCCAGGCCGCCATTGCCTACTGTGTTGGATACTGCTTTTTCCCCAAACAACTGTTGGGCAGATGTCATTAGATGAATTGGATGTCTCGCTTGACAATCCAGCCTTTCTGAGAGAATTCAACCGCAGTTTTGAAGTCGGCTTGCGCCCTGGCGCACCTGGTCTCGATCCCCGTGAAAGCGTAATTTTGCAGGTCGTTTCCGACATGTATCTGCAGGATTTAGATGCAGCGCTGGATTTCATCCAGGATGAAGTGAGGCGGCGCGCTCAAGAAGACCGACGTGCACGCGGCGCAGGTGAGCACGACTATGTCTATTCTGCGAATATTGAGTTCGCAATTGGGCAACTCTATCAGCTTAAGGGTGACGAAGATCTCGCATTGGAATACTACCGGCAGGCAATTGAAAAATACCCTGCCTATGTGGATGCCTATGTTCGAATGCTGGAAATTTATTTACTTCAGGAAGACTGCCCCAAAGTATTTAGCGCCGGCCATAGCGCACTTGAAATTGGTGGAAGTAACGGATCTATCTTCAAGGGTTTTGGTATCTGTCACTACCTGGAAGGAAACTATGATGAGGCTCTTAGTGCTTTTCGTATATCCAAGGCTTCTAATCCGGAAGATGAATCTACAAGCTACTCTCTCGCCCTGAGCGCTCTCAATACAGGCGCAACCTCAGAAGCGATTGCAGTACTCGATGAACTCATTGCCGGAGATGCGACTAATGCCAGCTATTACATGCTTCAAGTGAACGCGTTTTTGCAAGACGACAACTATGAAGGAGCGTTGAACACCATCCTAATTGCAAACAGATTTGGTTTACTCACAAGCGACAGTTTTGCCTTATTGGGAAACATGTTCATAAACAAACAAATGCCTGAGCTGGCATTAACCGCTTTCACGAATGGCCTGCAGCAAACAGGCCTACCCGAATTTGAAACAGTGATGGGACAGTTCGATCAGCTATCAGCTCTTGAAGACTGGGATTCTGCAGAGGCGTTCTGGCAAGCAATAGCGCAAGCTTACAGTGGCAGCTTGAATACAGCTCGACAAAATGCAATGGAGACCAGGAACGCGAGAATCTTACTGGCAAGAGGACAGCGTGTTGAGGCCGCGGCTGCATTGAGAAGGGTAATCGACACCAATCCCACCGATGGGCAGGCGCTGCTTTCCCTTGCACAGCTATTGAAGCTTGAGCAAGACTTCGAGCAAGCTGACATCTACTATCAGAGAGCCGCAGAAGAAGAGTCGGTGGCCTTATCAGCACTGACAGAGCATGCCCAGATGGCAGCAGATCGAGAAGACTGGCAACTGGCGATTAACCTGCTTACCCAGGCTGCAGACATTGCCCCGGATGAAGCAAGATCAACCATTCAAGGTAATATCAGAGCTTTGTTAAGGGTACAGGAATTTGCCCAGCAAAACTGAGAGATTCACTCCTCGACTGGCTTCATTATCTGCATCGCCATCTTTTCCGATGTGGCCTATGTGATTCTTAACCCGCTGGTGCACTCCGCTGCAAAAACCATGGGTGTAGGCATCGCCGTGATGTCCACAGGATTGGTCGGCAACCTGGCCTGGTCGTACGCTTATACTGAAGACCATTTTGGGCAGTGATCGCTGTTGGCGATTCGTCCGTTGAACTAATAGTTACTGTAAAGAGTGGACAGATAGGCATGGTTGCCATTTCATTTGCTGAGTTTACCAGGGACGCGAAATTTGCTTCTGAGCAAGAAGTGTTGCGAGCGCTTGTCGCTGTCGCTGATCTCTCGGAAGCGGAACTCGGCAACATATCGGCTAAGGCTGCAGATTTCGTCCAGCGCATTCGATCGGATAAAGCACCGACACTCATGGAGCACTTCCTGACCGAATACGGATTGTCGACTCGTGAAGGGGTCGCACTGATGTGTTTGGCTGAGGCCATGCTTCGTGTACCCGATACCGAAACCATGGATGCTCTGATCGAAGACAAAATCGCACCTTCTAATTGGGGCAAACACCTAGGGTCTACTTCTTCTTCTCTCGTGAATGCCTCGACCTGGGCTTTGATGCTTACGGGAAGTGTGTTGGAAGAAAAGCAACCTGGAATGGCAGGTGTGCTTAGAGGTGCAATTAAGCGACTGGGTGAACCTGTAATCCGCGTTGCAGTGAATCAGGTTATGAAGGAAATGGGTCGCCAGTTTGTGCTCGGTGAAACCATAGACAAGGCATTGGAAAGAGCTCGGGAATGGGAGACGCGTGGATTCACCTACAGCTACGACATGCTGGGTGAAGCCGCAATCACCGCCGCAGATGCTGATCGCTACCGAAGAGCCTACAGCGACGCAATTACTACCATTGCCAGTACTTGTAACAAGCAAACCGTCGAAGAAAACCCTGGTATTTCGATCACATTATCAGCCCTCCACCCCCGTTACGAAATGGCGCAGGAGCATCGGGTCATGGCAGAACTGGTTCCAGTCACTCTCGGACTTGCCCGCCAGGCCAGGCAGGCCGGTATGGGCTTTAACATCGATGCCGAGGAACAAAACAGGCTGGTGTTATCGCTAAAGGTGATCGCAGCTGTTCTCTCCTCGCCAGACCTGGCCGGGTGGAGTGGATTCGGAGTAGTTGTCCAGGCCTATGGGAAGCGAGCCGGCCTGGTTATTGATTGGCTCTATGGAGTTGCCGAAAAGCTGGATCGTCGGATTATGGTCCGGCTGGTGAAAGGTGCGTATTGGGATACGGAGATGAAGCTGGCCCAGACCGAGGGCTTGCCGGACTTTCCGCTGTTTACCTCCAAGACTGCCACAGACGTCAGCTTCATCGCTAATGCGAAAAAACTACTGGACTACAGCGACAGAATTTATCCTCAATTCGCCACCCACAATGCCCATTCTGTTGCAGCGGTATTGGCAATGGCCGCAGGACGCCCCTTTGAGTTTCAACGCCTCCACGGGATGGGAGAGCGCCTGCACGATGTTGTGATGGAGGAAACCAGCGGACGTTGCAGAATATATGCACCTGTTGGCGCTCACAAGGATCTATTGGCTTATCTGGTTCGCCGCCTGTTAGAGAACGGCGCCAATTCGTCATTTGTAAATCAGATCGTCAATACGGATATCAGTCCTGAGGTTATTGCAGAAGATCCTTTCGCCAAGCTGGCGTTGGCGCGGCCGCCGAAAGCACTACTGGCGCCCAATGCTTTGTTTGATGATCGCATCAATTCCCAGGGTTTTGACTTAACAGACGAGGAAACACTCAACGATTTGTATGCCGAGCGGAATCTGACACTACCGGACGCCACTCCACTGACCGTTTCCCCTGCAACCGGCACCGCTGTTCCTGTTATCAATCCAGCCAGTGGAGAGATCATCGCGCAAGCGATCGAGGCGGACGCAAAGACTGTGGCACAGGCAATTGCAGATGCGCAGAGCTGGCAAATCCCTGTTAGTGAACGCGCAGCCATCCTGCGCAAAGCTGCCGATCTTTACGAAGAGAACCGCGGGCTGATCTTCGCTGCTTTGGCACGGGAAGCCGGCAAGACACTTGCCGATTGTGTTAGCGAGGTTCGCGAGGCTATCGACTTCCTGCGCTACTATGCCAGGCAAGCTGAGCAGTCGAGCACCGAACCACAAGGACTCTTTGCGGCGATTTCGCCGTGGAATTTTCCGTTGGCGATATTTACCGGTCAGATTGCAGCAGCGCTGGCGGTCGGGAACGGTGTGCTTGCCAAGCCTGCAGAACAGACACCAGTTATCTCAGCAATAGCCGTGAATTTGCTCCATGAAGCAGGCGTGCCACGGTCGGCTTTACAGTTGCTTCCAGGTCAGGGTGATTCAGTAGGAGCAACACTTACATCGGACCCGAGAATTTCTGGCGTCGTGTTTACAGGTTCAACTGATACAGCTCTAATTATCCGCCGATCAATCGCCGACCACCTTTGTCCTGGTACACCATTCATCGCTGAGACTGGCGGCTTGAATGCCATGATCATCGATTCCACAGCGTTGCCTGAACAGGCCGTTCAGGATGTTGTGTCCTCTGCTTTTCAGTCTGCGGGGCAACGCTGCTCGGCGTTGCGTTGCCTGTATATTCAGGAAGACATCGCTACGGACATTATCGACATGATCAAGGGTGCCATGGACCAATTATCTGTCGGTGATCCCTGGAAGTATTCCACTGATGTGGGACCAGTAATAGATGGCGACGCGAAGTCAGAAATTGAGGCCTATATCTCTGAGGCGAAATCACACGACAAGGTGCTGCATTCATTGCGGGCAAAAGATGGCGGAAATTTTGTTCCCCCTACTCTAATTCAGGTGGCAGGCATCGAAGAACTACAGCGTGAGGTGTTTGGTCCCGTTCTGCATGTGGCGACGTTTGGACGCGATGAAATACCTCAAATAATAGAAGCCGTTAACAGGAAAGGATTCGGTTTGACCTTCGGTTTGCACACTCGTATTGATTCACGGGTGCAGGAAATCTCTGATGGCATTCATGTCGGTAATATCTATGTCAACAGAAACCAGATCGGCGCCGTGGTGGGAAGCCAGCCTTTTGGTGGCGAAGGCATGTCAGGTACCGGCCCGAAGGCAGGTGGGCCACTTTATCTGAGACGTTTTTGTAAACTTGCTCCAGCTGCACCCGCCGGTATCTGGGGTGTAAGCTGCGATGTAAAAGCCCTACAACAACGGCTCAACAATGAACAGAAAGAGAATCAGCTCAGCCATCTGGAACTTCCTGGCCCAACCGGGGAAGCGAACACATTGAGAGTGCTACAGCGGGGACCGATCCTATGCATGGGGCCGGGTTCAGAAACAATGCAGCAACAAATTGAGATTGTGGAACAACTTGGCGGTATTGCCATTGGTTCGAACGGGACATTGCAACCCGAAGCACTAGCAAGTTTGAAAAACGTCCACGGTGTAGTCTGGTGGGGCGAAGATTCCCGAACCTATGCTCAAGCCCTGGCTCAACGGACAGGGCCAATCATTCCCCTGATAACGGAGACTCCAGATTTGGGTCATGTTGCGCATGAGCGGCATCTTTGTATTGACACCACTGCAGCAGGAGGCAATGCGAAATTGTTGGCCGGTTAAGCTTAAGCCCCTATCAATCGCCAACTTCTCCGCTAGACAACTGCGTGCATCGAGGCTACCTTTCGTAGTTCTCGGACACACTGCTGGAACATTAATAATGTTGTGATCCCTCTGGAGGATATTATGAGAACAATAGTCATTGCGAGCGCACTGTCGCTTGTCCTGGTGGCCTGCTCTAACGAGAGTGAGACTACTACCACCGTTGCTGAACCCGCTCCCGCCGTTTCCGATATGGCTGAAGAAACCCTTGCGGCTGGCCCCAGCCTGGAGGACGCCATCAACCATGAGCGTCGCGAAGGGAACCGAGCTCGTGACGAGTGGCGCCACCCACAGGAAACTCTTTCCTTCTTCGGCATTGAGCCGGACATGACAATCGCCGAGGTCCTTCCCGGCAATGGCGGCTGGTACTCCCAGATTCTAACCCCACTCACTGCCGAACGGGGCCGCATGATCGGTTTGACCTACCCGGATAGCCTGTTCAGTCAGATGTTCGGTACCTGGGATGCAGCGGCTGTTGAACGAATCGGAGCGGATATCTCTCAGATGGGCCGTTATCTGAGTGTTGCAGGTGTGGAGAGTTCCCAACCAACTGTTGGCTACACCATCGACAATATTCCGAGCTCCATGGACGGTGAGGCAGATGCAGTTCTGTTCTTCCGGGCCATGCACCACCTGTTCCGATTTGAAGAACCCATTATCGATACGGCAATGGCTGAGGTTTACGATCTGCTCGCACCGGGCGGCGTAGCTGGTGTAGTCCAGCACCGCGCCCCAGAAGACGCTGACCCAGATTTTGCTAATGGCAACAATGGTTATTTAAAGCAGAGCGATGTGGTTGCCGCCTTCGAACGGGCGGGTTTCGTTCTTGAGGCAAGCAGCGAGATAAACGCCAACCCTAATGACGCCGCCGACAACATGGTGTGGCGTTTGCCGCCAACCACCACCGACAACCCGGCTACGCAAGCGATTGGCGAATCAGACCGCATGACCTTGAGATTCCGTAAGCCGGAATAACTGATGAAACTTAGAACGATGAAAAGTCCTGGCTTCACGCCGGGACTTTTTGCTTTTGTAGCGCTCTTGTTGGAGTCACTCAAGCGCCGCTGGGCTTGAAGATCAAATTTTCACAATTCAGAAAATCCCGACTGCCAGCTGCACCCAGACAAGTAATAGCCCAGCGGCTACCGCCCCACCAATTTTAGCCCGGCGCGCTCTACCAGTGGTTTTGCCAACCAGCCAGGAATAGGTGAGACCAGCTCCAAATATAAGGCTACCACCAACTACGAAGTCAGCCAGATTCCAGTCAACTTCGTCAGAAAATTGCATCGCGATCGCTGGAATCATCAATACCAATACAGTTGTTAGTGCGATGCGAACAATTACTTTTTGTTCGAGCTTGAGAATTGTCATGTTTTCTCTCATCCCTCCCACAAACGTTTCGAGGAAAATCCAAAAAATAAGTCCATATGTTTCTTCGTGGCTGTCTTCACGTTCCCGCAGTAAATCATCAAAAGTCTGCTCCATCTGTTCAGCAAAGCGCTCGCGGTACTGCTTTGGGTAAACACGGAGAAGAAGTCTATAAAGGTTTCGTACTCGTTGTTTCGAACGGTCATATGCCATACACGAAACGACTTTGCTTGAGTTCTAACTGATTTGCGACTGCTACAACCTCGCGGTAGCGCAGCAACTCGTCTGCGAGTACTTTTCTACCGATATTCGTAATGCCGTAATAGACTCTCCTTTCATCATTCATCTCAGGGTCAATTTTCTTGTTGCTTTCGCGAATCAGCCCGGCTTTAAGCATGCGATTGATCGAACCATAGAGTGTGCCTGGGCCCATTTTGACTTTCTTACGTGACTCAAACTCGACTTGCTTCATAATTCCGTAACCATGCCGCTCATGGGAAGAAAGGGCGAGGAGAATATGGAGCACCGCCGGCGTGAGCGGTGTTTTGGGCGTGTTGGCAGACATAGCCACACAATATATCCGTTACGGATATATTGTCATGACTTTTAATAAATCAACAAGGTTGCCTGCACGGGGCAAGAAGCGAACTCGCGTTAGTGCTCGACCTTACGTGGCCCACATCTTTACCGAAGAATGGATACACTATTCAGACAAAAATACCTCTATCGATTCTGTCAATTCAGCCGGCTGATCGATATATGGCAAGTGATGACTATCTTCCAAGAGCACAAATGATTTTTGACCATCGTAGCTTTCAAAATCACGGAATACAGATTTCTGAGGAACCAAAGAGTCAAATCCTCCAGCGATAAATAGTGCTGGAATATCCAGAGTTCTGATCGCCCCGGTTAGATCAACATTCCCTATTTCGTCTCTCATGGCTTCACTTACAATACGCTGCTGATTGGCCCAATTCGGGTATTCCTCAAGCACATCATACGTCTGGAGCATGGTTTGCATATCCATCGTCCGGCCGATACCACCGTAGGCTTGATTAGCCCATCGATTGACCGTCATTCGATCTTCAACGTTTTCAAACGTTGCATCGACTGCAGTAAGCTGAGAGATAGCCTCTTCATGTCCCTCGTCTCTTGCCCAGCGCAATGTAACTTCTAAACTATCTTGATATGTGGCTATCGAATTTATGGGGCTTGCAATAAGTACTAAGCTCTCAACTTTTTCTTGGTACTCAATGGCATAGAACATTCCTAGCATCCCACCCCATGAGTGGCCTATAAGGGTTACTTTATCTTGTTCATATCTTGCAGTGACAAAATCTACGACAGAGGCAACATCGCTCACATGCCTGGGAATTGTTAGTTCTGCCTCTGGCACCGAAGTTGAGTTCCCAACTCCCCGCTGATGCATATATACAAGAAGATACTTCTTCTCTAGTTCGCTTCCGATGTTTTCCCGAAACGGTGATACGCCAAGAGCTACGTTTCCCGGACCACCGTGTAAGTAAACAATGATTGAAGCTTCGTTGCTTGGTCCTGCGACTTCAGCATAGATAGTGTTTTCACCCACATCTAGTTGGAACTGATCGGCTATAGTTTGGGCAAAACTGCTGTTGACGTGTACAAAAGCGAACAAGAGCAAGGCGGGTTTCGTCATAGCGTTCTCCATCTAAGGCAGAGTTCATTTCGGAGTTAAGACGAAATAGAGGTAATATATGTTACAGAATTGTATTCTCGATCTATGCTGACAGTCCGCTACGGGTCGGAAGATGGCTATCTGAACAGTGTTTGTAAAGAAATAAACTATTGGTCGCTTCCGCGCTAGAAGCGGACCTAGACGCCGTAGAAAGCTGTAGAAACTAGATGCACAAATTGCAAAGTGAGCTGCGGTTCCAGCTTAACCATTGTCAAATAGGATATTCACTGACAATGGGGAGAGATAGTTAAGCCTTTCAATAATGACAATAGTTGGTTTTAGTTTTTGCGCTTCCTTTACCTACTTGATTCATGTAATCCTCTAATCAGTATGCATACGTAAACAACGATGTTGGACCAGACCTAAGAATCAACTATGTTTACCGAATTGTCCTATTTTGCGGCACAGATGGTGTCAGTAACTTCCCTGGCGCTGATGGGGCTTACCGTTCTCATCAGCCAGCCCAGGAATATCAATGCTCGCCTGTTTGCCTTGATATGTCTCAGCACCATTACTTATATCGTTTCAGCCATGCAATATAAGTCCAATGCAGAATTTCGCATTGACCTGAGTGCTTTTTGGCTACCTTTGCAAATTGTAATGAATACCGGTGCAGGGTTTCTGATGTTACTTTGTTTTTCGCTGTTTCAGGACTCGCGCAACGTTCCTCGCTGGATGTTGGTTTTTTTTGCCGGCCAGGTTTGCCTGAGTGCACTCAGGCCTTTGTATGTGCCCAATGAAATAGCTGCTATTGATGTGGAAAGCATCGGCACTCTTAATTACTTCATTTTTGGCACTTTACCTATATTACTACAGAGTTTGTTCGCTCTGACCGGAACCTATTGGGTCATTAGAGGCTGGCAGGCTGATGTTGTGGAAAGCAGGCGGCTTCTGCGTCGCGTCACAATTGGTTTTATCGCAGTGTTGTTTGTCGGAGTCACTTTGTCAGAATTAGTAGTAATGAATTCTGGCCCTGAGCAGTTATTGAGGATTAGTGAGATTAAAACCTATTCGGGTGCGGCGCTGTTGTTTGTCACTGCGCTGTTTTGCCTGAAATTTGAATCGATTCTGGAATCAATAAGCATAACAACGGTACACCCGGTCGAAGAGGAGTTCGATGCAGAGCAGGAAATTGCTCTCAGCAAGTTTTATGATGTGTTTCGCGATCAAAAAACTTACCTCGAACCGGGGCTCAGCATCGCCGAATTAGCCAAGAAACTGGCAATGCCTCAGTACAAACTCAGACATCTAATCAACAAGCGGCTGGGATACCGCAATTTCAATGCGCTATTGAACGAGTACCGCATAAAAGACGCCTGCGAGATGTTATCGGACTCAGGCAATGATCAGATGCCCATTTTGACCATAGCCTTGACCGTGGGCTATCAATCAATCGCTCCTTTCAACCAGGCTTTTCGTGAGCTGATTGGCTTAACTCCTTCGGACTATCGCAAGAGAGCCCAGCAAGACGAATTCCTGGCCAATGCCAAGCCCAGACTCTCCTGATCCGATCAGGAATTGGAAAGGGCCGAAAAAGCTGATTGATTCCTGCTAAATCTGCTGTTTTTTAGAAATCCATTAAACCTGGTAGGAATCCATAAGCCACACATCCAGGCTTGCACCTAGACTTTCGCAAAATCAATCGCAAAGTCGAGTCTCTCCGTGGTCTTAACTAGCTCAGAAAAGCCAAACCCAAAATCGGACCTGCTGAATGGTCTGCGATTGGAACGTCACGATCGGGAGCATAAGCCCCGCAGCACCTACAAACTGCTGTTAGCAATGCTTGTGCTCGCTGGACTCGGTATTGGCTGGTTCCTCTTGCCCGACGGATTACCATCGAATGCAACTGCGGTTGCCTTAGGTGCAGCTGAAAACACACCAGTATCTATCGAGCCGGTAGCGCCGATTCAAAATTCAGAGGTCAATGCGGCAGACGCGGCGACTGTACTAGACGCAACGGGTTATGTTGCAGCCAGAAGACAAGCCACAGTGTCTGCGCAAATCACCGGTAAGGTGGTGGACGTGTTAATAGAAGAAGGAGACGTAGTCGCTCAAGGTCAATTGTTGGCGCGTCTTGATGACGACTTATTATTCGCACAGTACCAGCTCAGTGAAGCCCAACTGGAGGCTGCTAAAGCTGGCCTGCTTGAATTCACAATCAAGAATCGGGAGGCCCAACTAAACCTTGACCGGGTGCGGCAACTGGCGAACCGTTCACTGGCGAGTCAGGCGGAGTTGGACCAGGCGCTGCTGGATCAACAAAGTGCCCTGGCCCGAATGGAACGAATCAATCAGGAGATTCAGGTAGCCGAAAAAAGCTTGCACTTGCAGGCTCAGCAGTTGGCGCAGACAGAAATTCGCGCACCCTTTGCCGGGGTAGTGGTTAACAAGGCAGCGCAGCCTGGCGAAATAATCTCGCCAATGTCGGCCGGTGGTGGATTTACACGAACCGGCATTTGCTCCCTGGTGGACATGGACTCCCTCGAAATTGAGGTCGATGTGAGTGAATCGAATATCAATCGTATTTTCTCGGGACAGCAGGTTGTGGCCAGACTCAATTCTCACCCGGATTCGGAGATACCTGCAGAAGTCATCACGATTATACCGGCAGCGGACCGTAGCAGGGCTACTGTGAAAGTGCGCATCAGGTTTCTTGATAACGACTCCAGAATATTGCCGGACATGGGTGTACGGGTGTCGTTTCTTGAAAAAGAACTCAACACCGATCTCGATTCCAGCTCAGGGTGAATCAATCCAGGAGAATAGTTATGTCACACGCATTGATAGAAGTTTGTGATGTCAGTAAACAATACCGACGCGGAAAAATAGCAGTTCCAGTGTTAAGGGAACTAAACCTGACAATTGAACAAGGAGACTTCCTGGCACTGATGGGGCCATCAGGATCAGGGAAGACTACACTGCTTAATCTGCTCGGCGGGCTCGACCAGCCGAACAGTGGCACAATTGAGATTGATGGCCAATGCATCACCCGTTTGTCTGCCAGAGAACTGGCCAGGTGGCGATCGCAACAAGTGGGATTCGTGTTTCAATTCTACAATCTGTTGCCAATCCTGACGGCACAGAAGAATGTCGAGCTTCCCCTGCTGTTAACCAGCCTGTCTGCCGCCCAACGCAAATTTCGTGCTCACACAGCCCTGGAAGTCGTAGGATTGTCGGAGCGTGCTGATCATCGCCCAAGTGAATTGTCCGGCGGACAGCAACAGCGAGTGGCTATTGCGCGCGCATTGGTTTCAGATCCAGCCTTGTTGGTATGCGACGAACCTACTGGAGATCTAGATCGGGAGAGTGCAGATGAAATTCTAGGCATCCTGCAGATTCTCAATGAAGAACACGGTAAAACCATTGTAATGGTGACACATGACCCTAAGGCAGCTAAGTATGCCAGGCATAGCCTGTTCATGGATAAAGGAGAACTTGTGGCTGCTCCGGACCGGGAATCTCTCCCGGGGAATGCTGAAAAAGCAAAGGAGACTGCTTTGTGAAATTCTTTGGACTAGTTTTTGCGAGTCTCAGACGTAAACCCATACGCACCGGACTAACGGCGGCATCTCTTATGGTTGCTTTCTTGCTCTTCGGCCTGCTGGAGCCGGTGGTGCAAGCGTTCAGTGGCGGTGCAGCCGTGTCGAGTGAGAATCGCATGTGGGTTTCTCCCCGCCACTCTATCAGCGATATGTTGCCGGTTCGATATCACCAACAAATCCAGAGACTTGATGGTGTAGACGTTGCTGCTCACCAGACCTGGTTTGGTGGTGTCTACATTGATGCTGTCAGCTCAAGTGCATTTACCCGTTGGGCGGTAACACCAAGAGAGTTTATGCAAGTCAATCCGCAGCTCGAACTTCCTCTCGAGCAACTGGATGCATTCATCAATACACGAACAGGAGCGATCGTGAGCAGAAATATTGCGGAGCGTTTCGATATGAAAGTAGGCGATAAGATCCCAATCCTGGCGGACATCTGGCATAACGAGGACGGTTCCCAATGGGAATTCGACCTGGTTGGCATCTACGATGTTATCGAAGGAGATTCCGTCGGCGCCAATCGCTTGTTAGTCAATTATGATTTCTTCGATGAATATCGCATCGTAGGGAAAGGAGTAATCAGCAATGTGGTCTTTACAGTTGCTGATCTGGCGCAATCGGCTTCTATCGCTGCGTCTGTTGATGACATGTACAGCAACTCAGAAATGGAGACGCTCACCGTTAGCGAACAAGACTATCTGCTTAATCAAATCAAGCAGCTGGGAAATATCGGGCTCATGGTGAGAGCCATCATGGCAGCAGTGTTCTTTACCATTCTTCTCTTAACTGCGAATACCATGTCTCAGGCTCTCAGGGACAGAGTTGGTGAGCTTGCCGTGCTCAAGACGTTGGGTTTCCAGGATGTCAGTGTGTTGCTTATCGTATTGGCAGAGGCTTTATTGCTTACTTTGATTACAGCAGGTGCAGGGATTGGCCTCGCCGCCTATCTGCTGAGGTTTGGAGAATATGTTGTACCGCAGATTTCTCACTGGAGCCTGAGTATTAACTCGGTATTACTTGGATTGGCTGTGGCATTTGTCCTGGCTTTGCTGGTGGGATTGCCCCCTGCTTTGAAAGCAATGCGTCTCAATATTGCAGATGCTTTACAGCGTTAAACTCAATCAGGAGGTCTTGTTTTGGAATTGATATCCCAGATTATTGCTGTTTCCTTGATGAATATAAGAAACATCCCGACAAGGCTCGGGCCGTCCCTGGTTGTAGTTGTGGGTATCGGAGGCGTTGTGGCGGTTTTAGTTGGGCTGATGGCGATGGCCCAGGGATTTAAGGCAACCATGCAAGGAGCCGGCCATGATGATCGGGTGATAATACTCCGTGCCGGTGCTAACTCGGAGATTAACGGATCCATCAGTTTTGAACAGGCAAACATCATCAGGAACAAACCGGGCATCAAGAAAACCGCGGGCGAGCCCTTGATCGCTGGAGAGTCCTATGTCTCAGTCAATATCAGCAAGCGGGCAAACCAGAGTGCGGCCAACGTCCCGTTCAGGGGAGTAAGTGAAGAATCTTTTGTGGTGAGGCCGGAAATTGAGGTCATAGAAGGTCGCAATATCGAGTTTGGCAAATTCGAGCTTATTGTCGGAACCAGTGCTGCCGACCAGTTTTCAGGTTTGGAGATAGGTAGCACGTTGTCATTGCGAAACGCTGAATGGCTCGTAGTGGGTTACTTCGACAGTGGTGGCAGTATCTACGATTCGGAGATCTGGACCGATGTGCTCATGCTCAACACAGTATTCGGTCGCGGCAGCACTTACTCATCGATGGCTGCTCAGCTGTCTTCGTCAGAAGATCTCGAACAATTACGTATATCACTGGAGCAGGATCCCCGTCTTACCAACAAAATTCAAAGAGAATCTGACTTTTATGGTGCGCAATCGGAAGCCACCAATCAACTCATCACCGGCGTGGGTATTAGTGTTAGCAGCATTATGGCTATAGGTGCAATATTTGCAGTGCTCAACACCATGTACTCGGCAGTGTCAGAACGTTCCATTGAAATTGCCACGCTCAGGGCGTTGGGTTTCGGTCGCCTGCCCATCATTTGTTCGGTTATTGTCGAGTCATTACTCCTCGCTATTGCGGGAGGCAGCATAGCTGCCTTATTGACTTACTTGTTTTTCAACGGCTTTACTGCATCGACAATCGGCACAAACACCCAAGTCTCATTCGAGTTCATGGTGACTCCCACTATCATTCTCACTGGAGTCAGTCTGGCGTCTGCACTTGGAATAGTGGGCGGTGTGTTCCCGGCAGTGAGAGCAGCCCGATTACCAATCAGTGAAGCATTGCGAGGCTCCTAGAGATCATGATAACTAGATTCTTAGCTCCAGGAGAGAGTCTGGTTGCACACCTTAAAGTACGAATAGTCTCAAAAAACGAAGTCCGTACTCGGAGTTGCCTCAAGTATGTTATGGATTAGACTCGATAGGAATTCACTACTCATACTTCAGAGTTTCTATTGGATTCGACTGCGCCGCCTTCAAGGACTGCAAAGCTACCGTTGAGAAAGCCACAGCAGCAACCACAGAAATGGCTACTATAAAAGGCAGCAAGCTAATGTCTTCCTGATAGGCGAATTTCTCTAACCAAATATCTATCGCTATATAAGCAATAAACGAAGAGGGAATTGAAGCAAGTGCAACTAGTGGCAGGAGGTTTCGTGTCAATAGCGTTACAATTTGTGCGCTAGTCGCACCTAGAGTCTTGCGTATTCCAATTTCCTTGAACCGTTGCTCAGTAGTGAAAGCAGCAAGTCCTAGTAAACCCATAGCAGAAATTGCGATACAAATCGCAGCAAACACTCCGGTGAGTTTCAGTAGGTTAGTCTCTGATTCATATAGCTCATCTAAACTATCGCTGAGAAAAACCGGATCAAAAACATGAGCCGGGTCAAATCTTCTTAAAGTACTTTCTATATGTCTTAGTGCGGCGGAGGTATTGTCACCAGTAATTCGAACGACAATTGACCGCACCTCTAGTGATCTTTGTATTGTTGAAGTATTCGAAAAATTGTTGCTGACCGGCGCGATATGCAATGGCCGAATTTCATTGTGAAGTGGTCCGTAGTGGAAGTCTCGAGTTACACCGATCACAGTTTTCCTGAAGTTTTCGTAACCAATCTGTTTTCCAATTGGGTCATCCCATTGCATCTCATCCACTAGAGCTTCATTCACTATGATCGCAGAGTCACGATCAGTCGTGACTTCTTCTGAAAAATCTCTTCCTGCAACCAATTCCACTCCCATTGCCTGAATAAAGTTGTAGCCAACCTCAATCCTATCAAGCTCTCTGCTCTCAAAAAGACCATCTTTGTTTTCTGTTGGCGCTATCCAACTTACATTCTCCACTCCAGGAATTTGGTTTATTTGCGCCATATCGATTACATTGCTGTCATCGAGTAGCTCATTTCTTATGGTTTCCAGGTTTTCAATAACATCCAAGCCCTGTAACTCGATCAGCACTCTATTATCTTTCTCAAACCCCAGAGGTTTATTGGCGACAAATTGAATTTGCTCCGTCATAAGCAAGGTGCTGGCAATGACCCCGATAGAAATGAATAGCTGGACAAATATCAGAAATTGGCGAAAGGATGATCTCGTCTTTCCGAGTCGTCCAAAATTAGTTATTGCCAGTTTTGGTGAAATTGAAGAGAGATAAAATGCTGGGTAGAGTCCAGATACTGCACTAATGAACAAGCCAAGGAAGAGAATCCCGATCAAGGCCGTGG
>JAKSCP010000382.1 GCA_022360535.1 Pseudomonadales bacterium
ATCAGTGTTCTGCCCGTTTACTTTCGACCGGATGATGAAGTGTTTGTGAAGCCCACGACGGCGAAAGGGGTGATCGAGCACTTTGAGCTGGAGGGTCTGGTCTACAAGCCGCAACCGAGTTGGGAATTTTATGCAGCTTTTCGCGATGAAGTGCTGAAGATGAAGAAGAAGGTGCGTAAGTCACTGTCGCCTAATAATGCTGCGTTTACCGGGTTTCTTATGATGGCTATGAAGTCATAGTAACGACTACACTACAGATTGGTTATCATCCGAAGACCATAACAATAACAGGGTAATCTCATGCTGATCTTCTGCGCTCGAATACTTACGGCTTGTTTATTGTTTTTATGCAGCTTGGCGGTGGCTCAGCCGCCAGGTGTGGAACCATTAATCCACGGTGTTCGTAACGACCTGCCTCGGCCCTACATCACACTGCGTAATTGGGGGGAGTTGCCCTCCGATACCTCTGAATGGGGTGCAGTAACCGCAGTGGAGCCATCGCTGGATGGTCAGTTCATTTATGTGGTGCATCGCTGTTTCGAAAATTCCTGCGAAGGACGCCCTGAAGATCCGATTCTGAAGTTTGATTACGATGGCAACCTATTGCTGAGCTTTGGCGCAGGTTTGTTTATTTTTCCCCACGGAGCGACTGTAGATTACGAAGGCAATCTTTGGGTTACTGACGCCAGGGCCAATGATCAGATCGGACATCAGGTATTCAAGTTTAGTCCACAGGGTGAAATCCTGATGACCTTGGGGCAGCGAGGTGTTGGCGGTAGTGGTCCGGACCAGCTCTACTGGCCCAACGATGTCGTTGTTGATCCTCGTGATGGCGATATCTTTGTTGCTGACAGTCACCGTGGTGGCCAGAATAATCGCATTGTCCATTTCGACCGTGACGGAAACTATCTCAACGAGTTCGGAGAGAAAGGAACTGGTCCCGGTCAGTTAAGTGAGCCCCATTCCATCGCTATGGATTCGAGGGGGTTGTTATTCATCGGAGACCGGGAGAACAACCGAATTCAGATCATGACCCAGGAAGGTGAGTTTATCGATGAATGGGGCCATTTTGGTCGACCCAGCGGTCTCTATATCACTCCAGACGACACACTGTATGTGGCCGACTCGGAGTCAGGTCCGGATACGGGCGCAGGTGAATTGACGGGAATAATGAAAGGCATTCGGATTGGGTCAGCGATAGATGGCTCAGTACACAGCTTTATCGAAGACATGGAGCCACTGCGGGTTGACCATTCCGGCGCGGAGGGTGTGGGAGTTGATTTAAACGGCAACGTGTATGGCGCCGTGGTGCGCAGGCGAATGCTGGAGCGGCATGTGTTACAGTAGGACCAGCTAACAATCATTATCTGGCTTTGTTTATGGAACTATCTGTCTTTGATGACCTGCTTAGCATTGCGGAGATAACGTCGGTTTTCGTCGGATTTGCAGTTCTGATTTCTGTGCTTTCTCCAACTGTCATAGACAAAGCCAGATTGCTCGGCATGATTACTGGTGCGGCCATGACAATAGTGGCATGTATCCTGCCGGTCATACTGCGTTACTATTTAGATTCCACTTCCAGTGTGATTCAAGTTGCGAGTATAGCTTTTGTTATCTTGAATATCGTTGGCACGGTCGCGCTCTTCAAAATCGCGCCCGAAATGGCTGCGGCCCATAAAGAATCAGCGTTGCTGTCAATGTGGGTGTGGTCCATCGAAGCTGTAATGTACGTTTTGATGATCTCAGCCGCAGTTGGTTTGTGGCCTGCTTATGCGGCCGCAAACTACTTCTTCGGTACTTGTCTGATATTGCTTCAGGCTATTCTGCTCTTCGTAGCAATGATTTTATCAATGTCACAGACGGCGAAGTCTATTCAGTCCTGAGTCATCGCAGCCATGACGTCCTTAAGATTCACTCATCGCGTTGCAGAACAAACAGATGTGCCTGACATCATCAAATTGATGCAGCTCTCCATCGAAGAAAACATGAAAGCCTTCCTCTCCAGGGAAGAGATAGAAGCGGCAAAAGAAACCATGGGGGTGGATCAAACACTGATCGATGACGGCACCTACTTTCTCATCGAAGCTGAAGTAAGCGGTAAAAAAGTACTGGTTGGTTGTGGTGGTTGGGGCAAGCGGCGTACCTTGTATGGCGGCAATCACACCAAGGGGCGCGATGACAGCTTTAGCGATCCTGCCACGGAAGCGGCGCGCATCCGAGCCATGTACACCCACCCTGAATGGACAAGAAAAGGCATCGGTTCGCTATTGATAAAGCTTGGTGAAGATGCGGCCCGCGCTGCGGGGTTTTCCCGTATGGAATTGGGCTCGACTGTGGCCGGCGAAGCGCTATACCTGGCGAAAGGCTACAGGGAAGTGAGCCGTGAAAACCACATTGGCGAAAACGGTTCAGATAATCTGGTGATTAAGATGGAGAAACCACTCTAGTCAATTGTTCACCTGTCGCTAAAACTAGTCCCTCAAGTGGCCGAAAAAAAGACATGGAAAGTCATTTGTTGGGGCTAGGCTGTGAATAGAGTTGCATTGGCAGATCGCTTCGTAAGTTATAGCGATGCGGTGAGTGTGTTTCCCTTTGTGCAGGCCACCGCGTTTTCGGTAGCCCTGTCTGAACCAGATATTCGCTGCTCAATCGCTGAGATTTGGGTTCAGGTTTCTGTTGGCAACTTCATCTTTGCGCTAATCACCACCATTGCCGTCGTTCTGTTTCGTCGTTCGGAGATGACTTTGCGCGCTGGCGAGCAATTGGATGGCATGGTTGCCACTTACCTGAAGCGTTTACATATTGGGCGGCTGACCATCATCTGGTTAGCCTTTCTCTATCTGCTTTTTAGCTCCTACTCAGCGACCCTTGATCCACTCTGTCTAGCCTGATCGCGTGCTCTGCATCATGGCATGCATCTCATCGATCTGTTTTTGCATGTGAGTGATTTGCTCGGCCAATTCTTCGCGTTCCTGGTGAGCCTGTTTGGCAGTTTCCCGATTGTGCTCTTCGGTCATCACTTCCAGAATAACGCCGACCATCATGTTCAGAAACACAAACGCCATCAGAAAGATAAAGCTTAAATAGAATACCCAGCTCAACGGATGTACTTCCATAGTGGCGTACATCACGTCAGTCCAGTCTTCGAAAGTGGCCACGCGAAACAGTGTCAGCATGGCGACTGAAACATCACCCCACAACCCTTCATCAATGGGTGAGAAGAACAATGAACCGATAGCGCCATAAATATAGAAGATGATGAACATCAGTAGCGCGATGTAACCCATTCTGGGGATAGCTTTCAGCAGCGCATTGATCAAAGAGCGCAATTCCGGCACGACTGATACCAGACGCAGCACTCTGAATACGCGTAACAAGCGACCTATCAATACAGCTTCAGCATTTTCTACTGGCACCAAACTTCCGCTCACAACGATAGTATCGAAACGGTTCCATCCGTCTCGCAGGAAGCGTTTCTTGTCTTCACATACCAGGAATCTGAGCACGATTTCAGCGAGGAAAAAATAAGTGATGGAATTATCGAGTAGCGGCAAAATCTGTTGCGCGAGCTGGGGCAAATCATAGGTCTTGGCGCCAATGGAGACGGCCGAGAGGATGATGATGAAGATCACACACCACTGAAAGACGCGGCTGCTTTCAATGCGTTTTAGGAATAGGGCGGCGGATTCGGTACCTGAAGGAACGGGCGCTGAACTCATGAATCGATTACTCCAATCAATGCCTGCAAGCGAGGGAGCGGGGATTATAGCGGCGGGTGGGGCAGGGAGATAGGTTTCAGCTTAAGGAGGTTTGAGCAAGGGGCGCTATGGCAGTGCCCAGTCGAAACGGAATTCCACATCATCTACCCGTACCGGGTTATTCAGCACAATTCTCGGCTCGAATCGCAGTCGCATTGCAGCGTCCAGTGCTGATTCTTCAAACACATTGCTGGGGTTACCTTCCACGATACGTACATTTTCTACACTGCCATCCTCGTTAACACTGAAGGCAACGACTACATATCCTTCGGTGCCCTGCGTACGAGCAGATGGGGGGTAGTCCGGTGTGATGTAACGCATTGGAATGAGTTCACGAAATTCTATGTAGTTATCCGGTTCGGGCGTGGTGACAACTCTTTGTACCTGCTCTTCTTCCAGTTCAAACCGGAACACCCAGCGTACGTCTTCCACGACCGTGTTGCGGGAATTGTCAAAGCGCATGCGGCGAGCCGCGCTGATAGCGGCACTTTCGAAATAGCCTGCGGGCTGCGCTTGTACCGTGTCGATGCTGCTGGGTACAACCGATCCGTCGGTTGCCACTGAAAACTCCAGCATCACCCAACCCTCAAGGTTGAGGTTTTGAGCGCGTATGGGGTACAGGGGGGTGGGTGTATTAAAGGCAACCAATCCGTGGGTAAGGTTTGGTGGTGGCAGCAAGCTCAATGAGGACTCCAGATCGCCACCAGTACCATCAGGCGTGGAGCAGCCTACCAGCACGATCGCTGGGATTAACCAGAAGGGGGCGGTGCTTTTCACGCCTAAAAAGTCGTGCGAACTCTCAGAGCCAATTCCATACCGCCGCCGTTGCAGTAGTCTTCGATTTCTTCAACGATACCCAGGGCAGTTGCGCCTGCGAAGCGAGTACGTTTTCGACACCATTCTGCATCGGTGATGTTGTTGGATTCCAAGCGAAAAGTGACGTTGCCAAATGCGATTTTTTCCACATAGGCATTAAGTCGTGGTGCTTCAATGAATTCTTCGATGTCGTCGACATCAATGGACAGGCGTCCGGTACTGCCATTGGAAGCATTGGAGTAGTCAAAGCCGTAGGTCAGTCCGTACTGCGTGACATCGTGGCGGAAGCCTACGTTGGTTTGCCAGCGGCCATTGCCATTCTGACGACGTTTGATACCCAGGAAGGGATCGATGTATTCAGAATCTCGCAGTCGCACGCCGGTGGTGAGCAAAGCGTTGCGAATGCCCAATGTGTCCAGCTTGGTGCTCATGTCCAGATTCAGACCATAGCGCTTACCATCGCCAATATTGCCTCGAGCAGATTCCAGGTCATCAGGGCCGGTAGAAACATCAATTCGGTCAATATGGTCTTCTACATCGCGATACCAGAACTGAGAATTCACCACCCCAAGGTCATTGGGCAGGCGCATTTCCAGGTTCAGTTCGTAACGCCAGGATTGTTCCTGACGAATGTTAGGATTGCCATCCTGTGTATTCTGATCTTCATCACCGCCATCTACGATGGTGCTGAAGTCGGAAAAGCTGAGTTGTTCCACATCTTTGCGGACGCCCGCTCTAAGCTGCAGACTCGGTGTAATATTGAATCGATAATCGATCGAGGGTCGGAAGAACTCAAAGTCACGGGTGTTGCTGACATCACCAGACTGTTCGATGGTGGATATCTCCATAACCAGAGAACTTTCCAGCGACATGCGAGGATTGATCTGCCAGTTGTGAATGGCAAACGGTTCGTAGCGCAGTTCCTCTACTGTCGTGTTGGCATTGTCCACTTGCACAGGAATCAGATTGGCATAGTCGGGAGAAGGCTCACCTTCCTCATCATCCAGGCCTAAACGCAGACTGTTGTCGCGAATGGTCTGTGCGCCTTCAAAACCCATTTCCAATCCCTGGCCCTGGGCGACATCGAATGTGTAGGACGTGCGCATAATACGTTCCCGATCCCGTCCGCCGTTTTCAGTGAACAGATTTGGAATCAGCTCTTCTCCGTCGCGATCAAAGCGAGTGCGGGTATTCAGTGAATCGCGGTCGTTCACGATAAATAGCGCACGATAGGTGCCTGCACTGGCGAAATCGTATTCGAAGTCGCCGCCAAGCTCCCAGGCATCTTGTGACCGGGTGTTGTCATCAAACTGCAGACGCTCGTCGTGGTTAATGACGTCATAAATGCTGCGGTTGGTCCTGTCCGGCACTTCGCCGCGGGTTTCATACATGGCATTGAACTGCACGACGCTGCGTTCGAAGTTGTAACCGAGATTAGCGCTGGTCTGAAAACCGGTTTCGTCACGACGACGGGATTCTCTGCGAACTTCCAGCAATTCACCGTCCGGGCCGAAGCTGGATTCCAGGCTTTCCCAGGCACGGTAACGAGGGTCTGCGTCCACACTCAAAAGATAGTTCAGATCGCCAGTCTGCCCGCTGTAGGAAAACTGACCGCCGGGATCCAGTGTACCGTCCTGCAAATAGTCGCTGCGCAACTGCACGGTGGTGCTGGAACGGGATGGGGTATCCAGTAGCACCACATTGACTACCTGGCCGCTGCCGCGCACATCCAATTCTTCAGATGTGCCGCGAATAATTTCGATGTAGTCCACCTGATCAGCGGCAATGCGGCTTAGCTGGCTACGACCTTCATTGTTCTTGCCAGTGATGCGTTGGCCATTAATCAGTACTTCACCAGCGCCGGAACCCAAACCACGGCCACCACGATTACCCCGCAGAGCCAGGCTGATGCCCGGAATACGATTCAGCATATCGTTGGCAGAGATCGGGAAGAATTCCGCGAAATAGGAAGCAGGGTAGACGACAGTGGAGTCGTCGGTGGGGTTTTCTTCCTGGGAAAGTTGCGCTGCGGCTTGGGGCGACAGGGCCAGACTCAGCAGGCACAAGGCACAGAGAAGAAACAAGCAAATCTGCTTTTCTCGGAATAATCCGTGGTTTTCAACGTTCATGGTATTAAATCGGTCTGGCGTTCAGCATTCCCTGCTCGTCTTGAATCGTGCGTCGTGAGCGCCAGAAGTAGCTCTTAAGACTGAAGTTAATTATATCGACTGATTTTCTAGGACTTTGTGACATTTTGTAGGGATATAACGTGAATTTCGTCTCAATTGTGGCAATTCCATGGCAATAACGTCGGGCCTGATGAACTGGATGTCTGCAGATCAAAAATTCAGGAGTTTTCTGACGCTGTGGCGCTGGTGATTGCAGCGACCGGCCCTGCTTGCCGATGTCAAAAAGGGTAGAATTAAAAAGCTGGAAACACCCAATAGACTGAATCCTGTGAACGACCCCCGAGCTCCCGTACTTCTCTTCCCTACACATTACTTGGGCAATTTCATCCTGGGTTTGCCCTGGGTGGTCAGTGTCTTACGCAAGCATCCGGAAGCATTGGTAGTACTGGATGCACAATTCGAGGCCCTTGCCCGCCTGGTGCTCGCGGACGACGCCAATTTATTGCTCTATCCACGCAAGCAAATTTCCAAGGGAGAGCGATTCTTTAGTCGCCTTTCCTACTATTGGGGGTTTATTCGTGCGCTCCGGCAGCACCGCAGCCACACCCTGTTGGACTTGGAAGGGGAAAGATTTACTGGTGTGTTGGCCTGGCTCAGTGGTTGTACCCGGCGCGTTGGTCCAACAGGTAAGCGAGCCGAAACTTTCTACACCGATATTCGGGATTTGAATTATCAGAATCACCGCTTCAATGCCTTTGGTGAAATCGTTGAAGGGTTTACCGATGGTTCATCGCCCGGAAGCGGGTTCGATTTTGCCATCGATCAGAGTAGTCATGACTTTGTCATGGAACTGTTGCGAGAATGCGATCCTGACCGACCTCTGGTGGCAATTCATCCTGGGGCAAGCGTGTCTTACAAACTGTGGCCGCGTGCTCATTTCGTCGAACTGGTTCGACTGTTGGATAACAAAGGGTGTCAGGTTGCCTGGGTAGGTGCGGGCGCGATGGATAGCGAGATTATTCAGGACATCACTAATCAATTGAGTGATGTTGAAACTATTAGTCTTTGCAACCATCTAAGTTTCGTACAGTTAACTGCATTGTATACCCGCTGTGCGTTGTTTATTGGTGGCGACAGTGGGCCGATGCATCTGGCTGCTTCGACAGGGTTGCCAGTATTTGCGCTGTTCGGCCCCAGTGACGAAGCTATTTGGG
>JAKSCP010000188.1 GCA_022360535.1 Pseudomonadales bacterium
CGCTGACGACCAGGGTTTCGAGCGATTTGAGGATTTCCGCAGTCGAGTGCATGAAGCTGTCGATGCACTCATGGCAAAGCATAGAGGTGGCAGTCGCGTGTTAGTTTCCACATCGGGAGGTGTTATCGCCATGGCTCTGCAACGTGTGCTAGATTTCCCTGATCCACAAGTCATTGCGACCAACTGGATGGTTCACAACAGCTCAGTAACAAAAATACGCTATGGCGGTGGCAGAGTATCATTGACTCAGTTCAATAGTTTGCCTCATCTGGAGCAGAGTGAATTTCAACACCTCATTACCTATCGTTAGTATGGACAGTCGTGGAAAAAGAAGAATTAGTTGATAGAGCCGGTGACATCAGGGCAGGGGAAGAACTGGATGCCGACCGATTAAAAAGTTACCTGGAGCCCATCTTAGGCAGCAAAGCCGCAAATCTCCGTCTCAAGCAATTTCCTGGCGGCCACTCCAATTTAACCTACCTGTTAGAGAGCGGGGATGAATCCTGGGTTCTGCGGCGTCCGCCTTTTGGCAGCAAAGTCAAATCTGCTCACGACATGTCCCGGGAGTTTCGAGTGCTGTCAGCACTCAAGGATGTGTATTCCTACGGCCCTGTGCCTATCCACTTCTGTGAAGATCACGACGTGATCGGCTGTGACTTCTATTTAATGAATTACATCGAAGGTTTGGTAATAAGAAGAGAATATCCAATAGAGCTGGGACTATCGACAGATCAGATAAGACAACAACTGCTCAACTTTTTTGACGTGTTGAGTGAGTTGCATTCGGTTGATCTGGTTGAGGCAGGCCTGGATAACTTTGGCAAACCTGTTGGTTATGTGCAGAGACAGGTGGATGGTTGGTGTCGGCGCTGGAAGGATGCGCATACTCCCGATACTGTCAATGTGGATGGCACCATGCAGTGGCTTTATGACCACATGCCAGAGGAAAGCGGTAAGGCCAGCGTTATCCATAACGATTACAAACTCGACAACGTCATATTCAGTGTCGAAGATCCCTTGCAGGTCATCGGTGTTCTGGATTGGGAAATGGCGACGGTAGGTGATCCTCTGATGGATCTGGGTTGCACCCTGGGCTACTGGGTTCAGACTTCAGACCCGGATTTCTTTCGAGAGTCTCGAACCATGCCTTCGGATATCGAGGGTGCCCCAACTCGTGGTGAAATCATCCAGCGCTTTCAGGAAAGAACGGGATTGTCTGTAGATAACTTTCCCTTCTATTTTTGTTTTGGCTTGTTTCGACTCTGTGTGATTGGTCAACAGATATACTACCGTTATTACCATGGACACACCAAGGACGAACGCTTTGCAGGGTTTTTGAAAAAGGCATTCGTGCTACAACAGATGTGTGAAATGATCATCCGTGGCGAGATCACGGAATAAAAAGAGTAAGAAATCAGGGGGCTGCAGTGTCATTAAAAATCGCTGAACTATTCGATGTGTCCGGCAAGGTGGCGATCGTGACAGGAGGCTCACGCGGAATCGGGCGCATGATTGCAGAAGGTTTTGTGGAGAACGGTGTTAAAACCTATATCACTGCGCGTAAAGCCGAGGCCTGCCAGGAAACAGCAGCGGAATTGGCGGCAAAAGGGGAGTGCATAGCTTTCCCGGCAGATCTGTCGACGGCAGAGGGGCGCAAAGCGTTTATCGAAAAAATCCTTGAGCAAGAATCCAGGCTGGATATTCTGGTCAATAATGCGGGTGCTGCCTGGGGCGCGCCTTTTGAAGAGTATCCGGATGAGGGCTATGACAAGGTGATGGACATTAATGTGAAAGCAATCTTCACGTTGACACGGGATCTACTGCCACTGCTTACCAAGGATGCAAGCACGGAGAATCCGTCAAGGGTCATTAATATAGGCTCCATTGACGGTTTGCGCGTATCGACGACTGACAATTTTGCCTACGGCGCCAGCAAGGCAGCTGTACATTTTCTGACGAAAAACCTGGCGGTGCGGTTGGCTTCCAAGGGCCTGACGGTAAACGCCATCGCGCCCGGTCCTTTTGAAAGTAAGATGATGGATTTCATGCTTACCAAGTACCGGGACAAGATTGAAGCTGAAAACCCCATGGGTCGAATTGGCAATCCACAGGATATGGCAGGACTGGCACTCTATCTTGCTTCCCCCGCTACAAAATACATGACGGGACAAGTCATCGCCCTCGATGGAGGCCGTCACCTCGGCGCACGCCAGGACTGATTCATCTGGTTTCCACGCTGGTTCCGCCGAAGTTGCCGAAATGTTCGTTCAAATCTTAGGGTCCAGGTGTTAGTTTAGCGCCCTGGCTCTTAATGCCTTGTTACCAGGAGTGGGTTTGAGTAAAGCTAAAACAAAAGCGATCCCTCGCGCCGTGATTGCCGGCATGGCGTTTGTAAGCGGCTTCTGCATCATGACGATCGAAATGCTGGGTGCCCGCATTCTCTCGCCCTATTTTGGTGGCAGCTTATCAGTGTGGGGCAGCATCATTACTATCTTTATGCTGGCACTGGCTCTGGGTTATCTGTTTGGTGGGCGACTCTCAACCCGCAACCCAAGTGCAGTGACCTTTGCCATGTTCTTTATTGCAGCAGGTGTATTTTCATTGCCGGTGATTCTGTTTGCCGATCCCATCATGCGACCAATTTTCATGGCCATCGAAGACCCTCGCTACGGTTCTTTGTTTGCAGCCATTTTTCTGTTTTTCATTCCCACCAGCATTCTCGGGATGATCTCACCCTACGCGGTGAGGCTGATGGTGGAACGGCAAGAGCATAGCGGGCATATGGCAGGTCTTCTCTACTTCATTTCCACACTGGGCAGCGCTGTCGGCACATTGGGAACAAGTTTCTATTTCGTGCTGTGGTTTGAAGTGAATCAGATTTTGTTGGGGACAGTGGCAGTACTAATTCTGGCAGGATGTTTTGTGCTGTTAACTCATTACGTCGTAAATTCTTCTTCAGTCAAGTCTGCACAGAGGCAACCTAAAAGTGCGTAGCCTGGGAAAACAAGCTGCCTTCATTGTCTCGTTATTCCTCGCGGGCCTAGCGGGCATTGTGCATGCAGAAACTATTCACGAAGAGCGATCCAAGTATCGGGATATTACTGTCACTCAAGTAGGAGAGCGCCGCTGCTTGTTATTCAATGTGCATCGCGGTGATCGTAATCAAACTTGTGTGATGATTAACGCACGGGAGCGTCTTGTTTTTGACTACACCCGTATGAGTTTTGCGGGCCTATTACTGAACCCCGACCCCCAGCGCATTCTTGTGATCGGGCTCGGAGGCGGCTCCATTCCTCTGACTTTTTCCGACCTCTTTCCTGAGGCAACTATCGACATTGTGGAAATCGATGAAGCAGTGGTGAATGTGGCGGAAGAGTTTTTCTTTTTTGAAGAAACCGACACTATGCGTGTTTTTGTCGATGACGGGCGACCGTTCATCAAGCGTGCAGGATTAAGAGGTGAAAAGTACGACTATGTGGTTCTGGATGCCTTTAGCGGCGACTATATTCCGGAACACATGTTGACTCGGGAATTTCTTGAAGAAGTGCGCGCTATTATGACTGATGACTCGGTTCTGGTGGCTAATACCTTTTCCACCAGTCGCCTCTATGATCATGAATCAGTTACCTACCAGCGTGCGTTTGGTGAGTTCTTCAACTTTAAGCTACCTTCTTCTGGTAATCGGATAATCATCACACAACTACAGCCTTTGCCGCCTCGCGGTGAACTTGTTAGCCGGGCCATGGAACTTAATGAGCGGCTGCGCAAGTATGATGTGCCACTTAGTGACTATCCGCGACGGCTTTCAACTCGAGTTGACTGGGACATGAGCAGGCGAGAGTTAACCGACCAGTATTCACCTGGCAATCTATTGCGTGGGAACTAGTATCAACCTGCATTGAGAGAAACTATGAAAAGACTTATCACTTTACTGCTGGCGTCCGGCATTTTATTCGTCAGTTATGCTCAGGCCGATAACATTACAGCAGATGTGATCTATGGCCATAAAGATGGCATGGCTCTGGTCTATGACGTGATCAGTCCAGAGGAAGCCAATGGTGCAGCAGTCGTCTTTATGGTGAGCGGGGGTTGGTTCTCCCGTTGGGCGCCACCGGAAAATCGTGCGCGGCAATTTCGTGACTTGCTAGACGCCGGATTCACCGTAATTCCAGTGCATCATGGTTCTGCTCCCCGCTATCATGTGCCTGACGCC
>JAKSCP010000129.1 GCA_022360535.1 Pseudomonadales bacterium
ATGGCGGTTTTGGTAATGCCAGTGTCTTCGATGACATCGTGCAGCATGACAGCCATCAGGGACTGATGATCCATGTGCATCTCACTGAGAATTCCCGCGACTGCTAATGGGTGTGAGATGTAGGCTTCACCACTACGACGGAACTGGCCATCATGGGCTTGTTCCGCATAGTAGTAAGCGCGACGTACGCTATTGACCTGCTCGTTCTGCAGGTAACCGGTAAGGTTGGTGGCGAGCGAGTCTATGTTTTCGGATACGGCCTGCATTTAAAGATTCCAGTTGCTACCGTGAAGTGCCTGACTCGCGCTGGATTAGATATCGGTGGTAGGTTGGTCGTCCTGTTGTTCGGCTACCGCTTCAGCCATTTCTTCTTCAACTTCTTCCAATTCGACGCTGGGTTTCTCAACCAGAATCTCAGCATCTACCAGACCATCTGCGATCTCACGCAGGGCGATAACCGTGGGTTTGTCATTGTCTACAGAGACCATGGGATCTTTACCCTCGATCTGTATCTGACGAGCGCGCTTGCTGGACACCATGACCAGCTCAAAACGATTGTCTACCTTGTCCAGGCAGTCTTCTACAGTAATTCGTGCCATTGCTATACCTGTTTATTTGCGAGCGATTCCGGGGTTTTCAAGCCCGGATGACGGAGCCCAAGGATTCCGGGGCGTCAAGGAGCGGGGATTTTACTGAATTTCAGACGGAAATGCATATCTTTGGGCTGCGTTAACCCCGGGTCAGACTAGCCAGCAGTTGCGATAGATTCAGCTGTTGCACCACGGTTTTCAGGCCCTCAGAACGAATAATGGCCTGAATATCAGCCAGGGCCCGATCGAAGTCGTCATTGACCACCACATAGTCGGCTTCGCACACATGCTCGATGACGCTTCTGGCTTCTTTCATGCGGTCTTCAATCGTGTCCTCATCGTCCTGGGCACGATCTTGCAGGCGTTTGGTCAGGGTTTCCAGAGAGGGTGGCAATATAAAGATGAAGCAGGATTCCGGGTAAAGGTTGCGAATCTGAGCTGCTCCCTGCCAATCGATTTCCAGAATTACATCCAGCCCTTCAGCAAGTTTGCTGTTGACCCACTGCTGGGATGTGCCATAGCGATGCCCATACACCTCGGCGCTTTCCAGGAAATCACCATCTTGCAGCATATCCAAAAACTTGGCTTCGTCTATAAAGTGATAGTTGACCCCATCGGTTTCATTGGGTCGCCTCGGCCGAGTCGTGTGTGAGACAGAGACGCACAGGTCATCGCTGTTATCAATGACGGCTTTTACGAGTGTGGTCTTTCCAGCCCCTGATGGAGCGGAGACGATGATGAGTTTGCCTTGAGCCATAATCTGTTTACATTACTCGATGTTCTGAATCTGTTCTCGCATCTGTTCGATTAACACTTTCAGTTCAACCGCACCGCGTGTTGTTTCCACTACAATAGACTTTGAAGAAAGAGTGTTGGCCTCTCGATTTAACTCTTGCATCAAAAAGTCTAAACGACGTCCTTTCTGTCCTTTGTTTGAAAGTACTCTTGCCACTTCGTCCAGATGAGCGTTAAGACGATCCAGTTCTTCATCGACATCGGCTTTCTGCGCCAACAGTGCCACCTCCTGTTCGAGTCGAGTTGGTTCCAGCTCTGCTTTGAGCTCTTCCAACTTATCCAGGAGAGACTGGCGTTGAGCACTCAATATATCGGGCATCTTCTCGCGAAGGTCAGCAACAATCTCTCGTATCGATTGAATTCGCTGTTGTAGAAAGCCCTCGAGCTCCGTGCCTTCTCTTTTTCGGGTTGCTACCAGGTCATCCAGGGCAGTCCGAAACAATGTCAGTGCTGCCGACTCGAGCGCTCCGCTGTCTATTTGCGCTTCTGCGATGACACCCGGCCAACGCAACAACTCCATGCTGCTGATAGCATCGTCGTCATTCAGGTGCTTTTGAATAACCCGGTTTGCGGAGACCAGTTGCTCGACCAGTGCCTCGTTAATTGAGATTTCGCCGCTTCCTGTTTCGTTCGATTGGTAACGCAGTTGACACTCAACCTTGCCACGACTGAGATTCTTCCTCACCGCTTCTCTTACTGAGTTTTCCATTCCTCTGAATACTTCTGGAAGTCGAACACTCGTTTCCAGATAACGGTGATTAACGGAACGAATTTCCCACGTCAGCGATCCCCATTCCTGTTCGCTTTGCTGCCTGGAGAAGGCTGTCATACTTGCTGTCATAGTTGTGGCCTGCTGTGAAAGTCCGCCTATTCTATCGCAATGCCGAGGTAATCGCAGGTCATCGCTGGTGACCCACAACTACTTCACGCTTGTCGGTTGCTCGCGCTCGGTTTCCATTTGGAGGATAATTCTCCTTACTCCAATCAAACCCAACCTCTATTCCAACTACTCGAAGGACAGAATTAACAACAATGACAGCAATAGCGAGACCAAGTGGTCGCAACCCAAACCAGCTTCGTGACATTCATATTACTCGCCAGTACACCAAACACGCTGAAGGCTCGGTACTGGTTGAGTTTGGCGATACAAAAGTACTTTGTACCGCCAGTGTTGAGGAAGGGGTTCCGCGCTTTCTTAAAGGTAATGGTCAAGGCTGGGTGACTGCAGAGTACGGCATGCTGCCTCGTTCTACTGGCAGCCGCATGGACCGGGAAGCGGCAAGAGGCAAGCAGTCTGGGCGCACTCAGGAAATTCAACGATTAATTGGGCGCTCGCTACGGGCTGCCGTCGATATGAATAAGTTAGGTGAAAACACCATCAAGGTTGATTGTGATGTCCTGCAGGCCGATGGTGGCACCCGTACCGCATCGATTACTGGCGGCTGTGTCGCACTAGTGGATGCCCTGAATTTTATGCAACGGACAAAAATGATCGAATCCGATCCGCTACAACAACTGGTCGCTTCAGTTTCTGTAGGCATCTGTAATGGTCAGGCTGTACTTGATCTCGATTACGCGGAAGACTCAACCGCTGAAACAGACATGAATGTGGTGATGACAGCGGCAGGCGGATTTATTGAGTTACAAGGCACCGGGGAAGATGGCGATTTCACGCACGGTCAATTGATGGAAATGGTCGCTTTAGCAGAGGCTGGAATTAAGGATTTGTTGCAAGCACAGCAACAGGGTTTGAATTCTTAAACTTGTAAGGGATAACGCATGCAAGATTACCAACAAGCATTTTTGGACTTCGTTGTTGAACATGAAATTTTGAAATTTGGTGAGTTCACGCTTAAGTCTGGAAGAATCAGTCATTATTTTTTCAACGCCGGTTTGTTTAATACCGGCAACAAACTCAATTTTCTATCTCAGTGCTATGCGTCAGCAATCGCCGAGTCTAATCCTGATTTCGATGTCTTGTTTGGGCCTGCTTACAAAGGCATACCACTGGCCGCAACCGCGGCCATCGCACTAATTAATCATCATGGGATCGACAAGCCCTATTGTTTCAACCGTAAAGAAGCCAAAGATCATGGCGAAGGCGGTACGATTGTGGGCGCGCCGCTGCAGGGCAAAGTGCTGGTAATTGATGATGTCATTACTGCAGGCACAGCCATCAGAGAGGCAGTGGACATCATTCAGGGCAATGGTGCGAGTCTGGCTTCGATTGCCGTTGCCATGGACCGCCAGGAACGAGGCACCGGTGAGACTTCCGCTATTCAGGAAATTGAGCAGACATACAAAATCAAGGTGATAAGTATTATTACCTTGCAAGACATTGTGGAGTATCTCAGCCAGTCAAATAATGCTGAGCTTCAGTCTTACTTGAGTGCAGTAGAGGACTATCGGAAGACGTACGGGGTCAATTAGCCGACGTTGGCTGCAGTTGGGGCAGTGTAGGGGGCTAACAAGTTTCGATTCAGAAATTCCCACTGCAATTCCCAATGCTCCAGTGGAGAGTTCTTGAATTCGCTGCGGACGAATTGCACCAGCCGCCCTTCACAACTCGCTAACAGGAGGTTGGCCAGCGCCGCGGCAGAGATCGTAGGTTTCATATTTTCGCGAATTTGAGCCTCGCGTAGCACTTGCTTCAGTTGTGACTCCAGGCGATCAAAAAATTGCGCAATACGGTCGCGCAGGCGGTCGGTCTCTCCTGCCAGGGCGTCACCGGTCAGCAATCGAGTCATACCAGGGTTCTTGTCTGAGAAAGTTAGCAGCAGCGTGAGTATTTTGTAGCAACGCATCTCGGCATTGCTTTCTTCCTTTAAGATGCGGGAGATACGCTGAAACAGGGTGTCTTCAATAAACTTGATCAGACCTTCGAACATTCTCGCCTTGCTGGGAAAATGTCGATACAGGGCAGCTTCCGAAACACCCACTTCTTTGGCAAGGGCTGCCGTGGTGATACGTTCACCAGGAGCCGTTTCCAGCATGCGAGCCAGCGCTTGCAGGATCTGGTCTTTGCGGGACACTTTGTTGGTGTTTTCCATCTGGTATTCCAGCGGCTGTTAGTTTCGGGCCAGTGTACGGCCAACGCTTTAGCTGTCTTTCTTCAGTCCTGCTTTCGTTATCAAGGTGCCGACTCCTTCGTCGGTAAAGATCTCCAGCAGCACGGCATGTTCCACTCTGCCGTCGATGATATGGGCGCTACTGACCCCACCTTTTACGGCTTTCAGCGCGCATTCGACCTTGGGCAACATGCCCCCTTGTAAGGTCTTATCGGCAATTAACTTGGCAACTTGCCTTACACCCAGGCCAGTTAACACCTCGCCTTTCTTGTTCTGGACGCCAGCAACATTGGTCAGCAGCATGAGCTTCTCAGCACCGAGTACGCGGGCAATTTCACCCGCCACAGAATCGGCGTTGATGTTGTAGCTGGCACCGTTTTCATCGGTCCCTATGGGAGCGATCACCGGAATGAAATCGCTGTCCTTGATGATTTCCAGCACTTCCGTATTGATGTCCACTACCTCGCCGACTTGCCCAATGTCTACGAGATCACCTCCCGCTTTGGAGCCTTTGCGGCGCAGCTTAAGTTTCTTAGCTCGGATCAGGTTGCCATCTTTTCCGGTCACTCCTACTGCCTTACCCTGGCTTTTGTTCAGCAGATTGACAATCTCCTTATTGACCAATCCTCCAAGAACCATTTCAACCACATCCATGGTTCGACTATCAGTAACGCGCAGCCCGTCCACAAAGTTGGATTCGATGTTCAGCTTTTCCAACAACTCCCCTATCTGGGGTCCACCGCCATGCACGACAATTGGATTGATACCTACCAGTTTCATCAAAACAATATCGCGGGCAAAACTCTGCTTCAGCTTTTCATCGACCATGGCGTTGCCGCCATATTTCACAACCACAGTTCGGCCTGTGAACTTCTGAATGTAAGGCAAAGCCTCGGTTAAAACTTTGGCAATATTTTTGGCTTGTTTGATATTAAGTGACATGCTTGTCTACGAATCTTTTTCTTGATAACTAGAAACTAAATTCAATGCTGTTATCTGCGGCATGAATTAAAGCTTTAAAGCGAGACCTAATCTGCTCTAACGCCTCCTCTGTTTCGGCTTCGAATCGTAGCAATAGGGCCGGACTGGTATTTGAAGCGCGGACCAAACCCCAACCGTTTTCAAACTCGACTCGTAACCCATCCAGAGTAATACACTGCTCATCAGGAAAATCTGCTAACGCCAAAATGCGTCGCATCAATTCGAATTTCTGTTCCTCGGGCACACTCAGTTTGATCTCGGGGGTGCTAAAGGGAACATGGTAGCGTGCGAATACCTCTGCGCTGGTTTGTTCTCGTTGGCTGAGTATTTCTACAATTCTTGCTGCAGCATAGAGCCCATCGTCAAAACCAAACCAACGATCTTTGAAAAATATATGGGCGGCATACTCACCTCCTATTGGCGCATTAGTTTCTTTCATCTTCTGCTTCATAAAAGAGTGGCCGCTGCGATGCATCACTGGTTGCATTCCCGAGTCGACGATGAGCTTTTGTAAGGACTGACTACATTTCACATCAAATACAACAGCTTCCCCTGGATAGTTCTGTGCCAGTGCTTCGGTTAGAAGCATTAGCATCTTGTCAGCGTTAACTTCCTCGCCAAGATTAGTGACTACACCCAGGCGATCGCCGTCACCGTCAAACGCAATACCTAAATCAGCAAGATTGTCTTTGACTGCTTTGCTGAGATCTCGAAGGTTTTCACCAATGGTGGGATCGGGGTGGTGATTGGGAAAATTGCCATCGATCTCACAATAGAGTGGGATTACCTCACAACCCAGGCGTTGAAAGAGGTCTGGGGCAATGGTCGCTGGCACCGCATTACCACAATCAATCACTAGCCTTAGCGGCTTCACCAGTTCTATTCGCTGGCAGATATCCTCTACGTATTGCGCCACAATGTCTGTTTGCCGAAGGTCGCCATGCCCCGAGGTCAGGTCAGAAGTGGCAGCGCGTTTGCGAATGTTCTGAATTTGATCATCCGCCAGACAATCTTTGTTAAACACAACCTTTAAGCCGTTGTAGTTGGCTGGGTTGTGACTGGCAGTGAGCATAACCCCGGAATTGATCTCGGTTGTGTGGGTTGCAAAATAGAGCAGCGGGGTTGGAATCAAACCCAAAGACACTACTGAACAACCCGAATCTCGCAGTCCGGCGATTAGTGCCGAAGACAACACAGGGCTCGAAAGCCTGCCATCGTAACCAACATACAGTGTGTTGATTCCCTGGGCCCGGGCTTCACTACCAATGGCCTGGCTTATCAAGCGAACAGAGGCTTCGCTAAGTTGTTCAAAAGCGATACCGCGAATGTCGTAGGCACGAAATATCGCTGCAGGAATGTCAACGGGTGCTTCATTAGCAAAGCTCTCGATGGAATGTGGTGAGGTAGACATTCTACTTTCGTCGCAGTCTCGACGCGTTAGAGTCAGGCTGCATTCCCTTGTTGTGTATTTTTAATTGCGTCAGAAATTAACAACAACATATCGCGGGCGACTGCCTGTTTGCTGCCACGGGTAAACTCCTGCTCTGAGCTTTCGCTTATTGCAGTGACGGCAATTGAATCGCTATTGAAAGTGCTGGTGGCATGATTGGCGAACAGTAGATCAAGTTTTTTCTTTTCCAATTTGCCACGACCGTTTGCAACAACGTTTTCTGTCTCTGCTGCAAAGCCAACTACCAAGGGACGCTGCGGCAGATTTGCCACATCGCTAATGATGTCTGGGTTTTTTACCAGCTCGATTTGCATGGCGTCGTCATGCTTCTTTATTTTTTCCTCAGCGACTTCTGCGGGTCGATAGTCAGCCACTGCCGCAACGCCGATAAAGATGTCTGCGTCCCCAATCTGTTCCATCACAGCAGCGTGCATCTCTAATGCGCTAACCACATCAAGGCGAGTCACCGATTCCGGTGTCGTCAGATCTACTGGACCACTGATCAACACCACATTTGCGCCCGCATTGGCTGCTTCCTCTGCCAGGGCATAGGCCATTTTTCCCGAGCTGTGATTGCTGATGAAGCGCACAGGATCGAGGGCCTCTCGCGTTGGGCCACCAGTAATCACTAATTTCTTTCCAGCCAGAAAACCTGCTTCGAACATTGATGCACAATGTTCTGCTAGAAGTTCTGGTTGCATCATGCGGCCTGGACCAACATCACCACAGGCTTGCTCGCC
>JAKSCP010000092.1 GCA_022360535.1 Pseudomonadales bacterium
CCCGCTGTTCGTGGAAATGATGGGTGGTTCGGCGCCCATAATGGAGAGAGCGGAAGCGCTGCATGCTGACGGCGACTATCGCCTGGCTATGGAACTTCTGAATAAGCTGGTCTATGCAGAGCCGGGCAACCAGGAAGCGAAAGATTTACTGGCTGCCGTGTTTGAGCAATTAGGCTATCAATACGAGAGTGCCTCGATGCGTAACGTCTTCCTATCGTCTGCGCAGGAGTTACGAAATGGTGCTCCGCCCATCGCCGCACCTCGGGGCACCAGCCCCAGTCTCGCCCGGGCTATGACCACTGCGCAATGGTGGGATGCGGTGGCGACTCGGGTTGATAGTAATCTTGCTGATGGTTTGAACTTTGTCATAAATTTTTCCACACCCGATACGGGACAGCAGTTTGTCATCGAGTTGAGCGGTGGCACCTTATCCAATATAGAGGGCTACAGTGCGGACAATCCCGATGCGAGCATCGTGATGAATCGCAGTGATTTGGATACGGTCATCATGGGTCTGGCAACGCTGTCTGATCAATTGCAGGCTGGAGTTGGTGCGGTTGACGGAAACCCCGCAGTACTTCTTCAGTTAGCCTCTATTCTGACGACATTCAGTCCAGGGTTTGAAGTACTTCCAGGTACCGTGCAATGAGCAGAGCTTGCGCATTGTCGCAGAACTTAAATGAGTTTCTGATATATCGGTCTGGCTAAATCGTTGGTCAACATTGAGTAGTTTGAATGCGTGCTGCACCACTTAAAAATGTAGAACCCTTTCTCGCCCAAGATGTGCCGGAGGCAGACATCGGCGACTTACAGGCGTTCATCGCTGACCATCCAAAACTCTTTGTAATCACTGGCGCAGGTATAAGCCGTGCTTCGGGTATACCGACCTACCGCGACGAAGTAGGCACCTGGAAAACCAATACCCCAATTCAACATGGTGACTTCCTACAGGATCCCGCGATTCGCCAGCGCTATTGGGCAAGGAGTTTTGGCGGTTGGCCCAATGTGGGCAATGCGCAACCGAACCAGGCCCATCGTGCCCTGGCCAGGCTGGAAAAACTGGGCTACATCCATACCCTGGTCACTCAGAATATTGATCGCCTGCATCAGAAGGCCGGTCACAAGCGGGTCATTGATTTGCATGGTCGCCTGGATCAGGTGGTGTGTATGGATTGTGGAGCCCTGGTGCCAAGAGACGAGATTCAACAGTGGCTGTGGCAACAAAATCCCCATATGGACGACATCAAAATCGAATTAGCGCCTGACGGTGACGCCCATGTTCGCGATGAACTGATACGCCAGGTGCGGGTTCCCAGTTGTCAACGCTGTGACGGTTTGCTGAAACCGAACGTGGTGTTTTACGGTGGTTCAGTTGGCAAGGAGATAGTTAACTATCTTTGTGACAAGCTCAGGCAGGCGGACGCCTTGCTGGTAATCGGCACATCCTTGATGGTGTATTCCAGTTTTCGTTTTTGTAAGCTGGCTCAACAACAGGATATTCCGATGGTGTGTATTAATCAGGGACTGACTCGCGCTGACAACCTATTCACTCTAAAACTGGCTGAGGACTGCGCCGGTGTTCTGACCCAACTCACCGAAATCCTTCCCCACCGCATTTAGTCGGCCCCGCCCACTACGTCACTAGAATTGAGCTTCCTGAGAACCTTCATGGGGCGGCATTGAGTCTCGATCTGTCTAGATTTAATTACCTGAGAGGTAATTGTATTACTCGCCATAGAGAGGAGAATGGCCTACAGACCTCATTTTGTGGCTATTCCAAGGGGGCAGGAGAGAACCCATGAAAACAATCTATCTGATCCTAGCTATCGCCGGGGCCGTGGTGCCCTACCTGTTCTTTATCAATTTCTTTGCCAGTGAAGGCATCGACTTGTTTGGATTCATTGGGGGCCTGTTCGTGAATGGTGCGGCCGGCGGTTTCACCGCTGACCTACTGATAAGCTCCTTTGTGTTTTGGCTGTTTATGTTCAACCGACAGAATGAGGGCCCAAAACCCTGGGTGTTCATCGCGCTCAATCTGACAATCGGATTGTCATGCGCATTGCCAGCCTACCTATGGGCAAATGAGAAGAGTTAGTTCTGCTTAGTACAAGAGATTGGTATTGAATGTTCAGGCGAACTCTTCGGGGAATATTTTTCGCCATTTGATGGAGAAGCGAGCCATGCCAATGATGGCGTTCGTGAACAGTCGCAGTGGCCCTGGCATGTGAGCGCGATACACATCCAATAAGAGCGCTATACGCCACTGATCGGTATTATTTTGCACACTGTGAGGATAAGTATCATCCCACAGCAAGGCCTCGCCATTGCCGAGACGATAGGATTCATCATCAATAGTCAGCACGACACCGGGCTTTCCACTCGCATCCGCAGGCACTTCCAGTCCCATATAGAAACGTGTGATGCCCCGAAAGGGTCCGGTGTGGGTAGGTACCTGTTTGCCTGGCGCCAGAAATGATAATGATGCTGATTTAATCGACGGGTTGGCGCTGACCAATTCCCTTAGCTTGGGGCACTTGTTCAGGTTTTCCTGGATATCCAGGCCATAAGCTCGCAGCACAAACATGCGCCACTCTTTCTCCCCATGGGCAGAGAGTTGGTATTGCTCCGGCATCAAGTCGTGAAAGCGGGGCACACTGTCCAGTTCGTTGGTTAGTGAGAGAGCTTCTTTTCTCAAGGTCTGCCAGTTATCGACAAAGGCTTGTGCACCCGGGAAGAAATCCTCTTCCGACAACACAGACGGCGTCTTGACGAAGGCGTTATACACCTTTGTCATTCCGGCACGGGCTATGCTGTAGGCAACTGACATGAAGCTATCCTGACAGAGTGAAAGGGTGGAAACTTTGCCCTAAATCACAGGAGATTTCAAAAATTGTTGGCGGGGTGTATCGACCTAGGCGTTAGTGAGGATAATCTTTCCAGTTCTCTATTCGGTAACGCAAGGGGTCGGCTAGAATTTCTTTGCGCGCCGCTGATACTTCATCCAGCGTCAGCTCACTGAAATTCTCTGGCAGGGTATCAGAATTCCATTGTTCCAACACCCAGTTTATTACAGCTGTTAGTTCTTCATCATTGATTGGCGCCTGCGCTGCACCAGGCACCTGCACCAGATATTCGCGCATTGCGGGTACAGTCATCATGCGCCCAAGTTCGCCATGCAAGGTAGGCACGTTGGGATGATTACCCTCACCATTAACCAGATGGCAACCACTGCAGTAGAGTAAATAGTTAGTGCGCGGTGTAGCGGCCAGCATTGTCGAGCTGAATGCCAGCCATAGAGTTATGACACTAAAGATCCGAATGCTAAGCATCATGGCAAGCTAACTATCTTTTTCCTCTAGTCGTCAGCGGCACCAAGTACCAGTGAAACCGTACAGTGGTAACTGGTGTCTTCTGTGCCAAAGCACCACAGCACCGTATTGCTGTTGCTATTGAAGTACACTGGCTTGTCGCCCTCGGTGTTGTGACAACCACACCGGGAACACACCGCCTTGCCACAGCAATCATTGTAAGACATGAGATAGTCGCGCCCGTCTACCGGGTTGCGGCAGGTGCCGACCCAGGTAATAGGAGACGGTTGTGAGCCTGGAGGACAGGAAGTGTAAGAGCCGCCACAACAGGAACACAGGGTGCCGCTCATTGCACAATAACGCCAATAGTCACAACTCTGAGGATCGCCTACCTCTTGTACATAGTCTTGGGCAAAAGAACGAGCCACGGGAAGAAGCGGGAACGAAGCGGCACCGGCGAGAAAGACTCCCAGTCGAGAGAGAAAGTTTCTACGCGACAGTCGGCGTGCTAAGGCCAGACTGGTATTTCGCGCTTTTTCGTCTACCCAGTAGTAGGTTCGATCAACTAACTTATCGAGCATCATGGGGTTTGTTCCATTGCGTTATCAGTTTGAATTTTTCCTACGAACTCCTGCACAGTGCTAACACCACTGTCCATGGATTCGATCAGGCTTTCCATATGTTCTCTGGTGTTCACCAAGCCTTTGCTCTTCAGTGTGCCATCGGCGCCAATCAGCAGAGCAAAGGGAAGTTTACTCACCTGGTAATGCATGCCCAGGGCTTGGGAAATGATGTAGGGATAGGCGGTTATTTGTAATTCATCAACGTAGTCGCGGTGTTGTTGCAAATCGGCCTCTGTTTCTGCACCATCGCTTGCGAACAACAGCCGCATACGGTCTTTCTCTGAATTAATGAGCGATTGTGCGGTGGGCACTAAAGATTTGCATACTGGACAGGTGGGCGAGATAAACAGGATAAAGCTTGCCAGGCCTCCAGAGTGCTCGCCGCCGACGGTGACATCACTGCCGTCTACACTGCGCAGTTCCATGGCAGTGGTCAGTTCACCCACTTTTGGGCCGTTAGTAGGTTGCAGCGCGCCCGCTGGCGCCACTCGCTCATGCAAGATGCCAACCTGCCGGGTGAGTGCGAACACCAAAAGTGACAGCACGACCACCAGTATCCACAAGATGATGTTGGAGATAACCAAAGCTTCAACCATTAGCCTCTCCACTACTGACTAATTCTTTGCGCCAACTGTCAATAACATTCTTGTTTGCCAGGAGTTGGTTGAATGCCGCGTATAAGAAGACTAATCCGACACTGGCCAAGCCGACATTCAGGTAATCAATAAATCCTAACAAGCGTTCGTTGGAAGGAATAAGAGCTATCGATGCGGCCAGAATCAGAATAAGGTTTCGTAGTAACAGGCTCGAGGACAGCCGTTGATAGCCAGCGGTCTTATGTCTGGCACTGCTCAAGCCACAGCCACAATCGATCTCGGTGTTGCCGCGAAAAATATTGATGCCCATGGCAAAGGTATAGCTGGCTAGCAACGCCACTGTCGCCAGAGCTACCACTTCATTCTGAAAACCGGTTAGCCATGCCAGTCCAAGACTAAGTTCGACGACAGGAATAAACAAAGCGAGCAGCGGCAGCGATGCAACAGGTAGCAATTGATAGGCTGCCAGGATGCCTTGAAACTGCAGACGATCAGAAAACTTGTGAAGGGACGCCCACAACAAAAGCAACGCGAAGATTACGCTAATCAAACTGTGTATGGCAGCATCGAGAATCATTGATAGTTTCGTGTCGGGTTTGTAGTTGCGTTAGTAATCGCCTGTCAGAAGTCTTCGAAATGTGAGGCGCCTGGTGTGACGATGTGTCGTTCGTGTTTAAAACTGACTGCATCGTAGACATCGATACCGCCTTCAGCGCCGTTCAGAATCAGCTTAGGGTTGGTTTCCTGAGTGACCATGACACTCTGCGCAGTACCTTCCAGTTCAAGGCGGAAGATTCGATTGCGAGTCGCCATGTCATAGACCCAGACTTCCTCGCCGGGCTCATGGTGAGTATCGATTTCTCCCTGATGCATCAGCACATAGAGGAGACCATACTCTTCATGGGCGGTAATGAATTCCTCTCCTCCTGGCCGCCAGTTCTCTTCTCCGTCCTGCAGCAGGCTCCAACCGTCCTCGATGTTGATTTCATCATCGTCGGTAGTGACTTCGAAAATGACACCCCCATGGGTGATCAAGATCCAGCCGTCTGCGCTGGGCGTGGCGCGATCGAAGACGGCATCTTCAATTACGTCAAAGAAAATGTCGCTGCGAACGCGATTCTCCTCGAAGCCACTGAGATCTAGTTGAATGAGTTGCAATGTGCCGTCGCCGCAAACTTGCAGAAAATCACTTTGAGCAACCGGCATGATCACCGCGCAGCCTGGAGTGGACACTTCGTAAATGAAGACACGGTCCTCCACATCCACAATGGAAACCGAATGGCCGGGATTCATGTTGAGCACAGCCAGGTGTCGTCCATTGTTCATCAGGCCAAGGTGGCGGCGGACCTGCAGGCGCGCCATGTGATTAGGAATGACTACCTCGGCAATCGGACTGAGATTGTCAAAATCATATACGGCCACTATGTCTGTGCGTTCTCCGCGCACTTCCCGCGCCATATAGGATTCGGCGGCATAGAATTCCTGACGGGGGGAATAGGCAGTAACAGCAGGAGTGCGGCGTGAGAGGGAAAGGAGTCCCTGCATCTCACCAGACTCGGCATCGAAGATATAGGCGCCGTTGCCGGTTTTCGAAATAAACCAATTTGCGCCGGGTTCCGGCATGGTCTCAACAGAGATCTCTTCCGGTGTAATCTGTGCTGAAACGACTGACATGATCGAGAGGCTGGCGATTGCCAATGTCAGACACGAAAAGCATTTGCCCATGCTTAGTGTTCGCATTCTACATTCTCCAATTCCGGGATAACTTAAGGCGAGGCCCGAGGGAAAGTGGTGTTGTTCTTGCTAACTAACCAATAGTGTAATGAATACAAGAGGTACTGTAAAAGCCGGAATGGCGCGTGACCAGGTGGTTTTCAACTAGCGGATGCGGCGTACACCGATGCTACGGCCTTCGGAAATGACCTCCATTTCCCAGGCACCCAAGAAGTTCTGGCTGAGGCGGACTTCGGGGCTGTCCAAGCTTATTTTCCAACGTCTGCCCCGTCGTTGTTCCCAAACCTGGCCATTCTGCATCACGAAACGGGTTCTGCCTGTCCAGCCATTGAATTCTCCATCAATTCGGGTATCGATAATGATCCGTTCCCTGGGTGGTGGATAGACATCGAGCGGCTGTTGTTGAGCGGTATTGCTCGATGCAGTGGAATCTGTGTCAACTGGCACTTCGGCTATAGCTGCAGTGACTTCATCGTCTCGGTAGCGTTCCAACCAGGCGTTGAGTGCTTCAATCTGTGTCTCTGAAAGTTCGCCCACACCGGTGGCCCGTAACTCTTCAGCAGTCATAAGGGTTTCGATATTGGGCTGATTATCCGCTGCGTACAGCGGCAAACTAAAAGCTGTGACCACACAATAGAGGAGGATGTTTTTCATAGAGTCTTAATCGTTCAATGTTGATCTGATCTGTCTGTTGCTCTGCTGCATAGAGCCGCATGGTTTGCAGACCGGTGAGTATGAAAATTATTGCACGAATACTGATGGGAGAGTAGGGAGAGGTTAGGGAGACAGTAACAAAGGTCTACTCAATCAGGCGAGGAACAGGATTGCTGCGGGATATGGATATTTCGGAGTAGCCGAGATTCTCCGGGCGCGGGTGGGAAATGATGATGTCGTCGTCGGTTTGCCTTACTACTAATGGTGCGGGTGTATCAGGGCATGCCGTTAGTGGGTCTATGGCTGTGCCAGCAACCAGGGCTTCGCTGACTCCCTGGAATACGAACATGCACTCCGCCAGCGAAGTCAGCGTTTGCAATTGTGCCACTTCCTCCGGTGACGTGGCAGGGGGTGGTTGCGCATCGGGGCCGGAGAAGAATAGTGCGCGAGCAATGAGAATGACCGCGCAGGAGGCGATAGTCAGAACTTGTAAGATTGGGCCAACAGAGTCTTTTTTGGCGGCCTTTAATAGTTCTTCGTCATATTCCTGAGCCACCGACTCCGGTTCGGGCTGTTCCAGCTTTTGTGTTTGTGCCGCTACCGCCTTCTCGTTTTCTCGAATTTCAACACAAGGCTCGCAGAGGACTTCAGAGTCGGTAAATGTCGCACACATCCCACAAAGGGGAATCTCACACCGAGCACATTGCTCGATAGCTGTGGCATTTGGATGATTCTGACATTTCATACGGTGCAGACCTGAGTCTTGGTGGCGCGCTTGCTTTAACCGACTAAGCTAGCAAATCCCGCTACTCAAAGCATAGAAGCAGTTCGCATTCGTGGGTGAAAACCGCCTGTTTGCAGTTGTGTCTATTCATCACAGCTGATCTATAGTACGAGAGCATTCAATGTTCACTGTCGAGAAGAAATGCTTCCAAGGCTGCGCGATTTGGTTTTTACTATTTTACGCAATAGAGTGAAAATCAGGATTCCAGCGACACAAACTGATACAAATAGGCTTCGATTTATTCCCCGATTTTGCCCGCAAATGTCGTTTAGGACGACCTGTGTGGCACCAACGTGGC
Source organism: Pseudomonadales bacterium (assembly GCA_022360535.1). Classification (GTDB taxonomy): domain Bacteria; phylum Pseudomonadota; class Gammaproteobacteria; order Pseudomonadales; family Pseudohongiellaceae; genus UBA9145. The sequence goes on from JAKSCP010000092.1 coordinate 7,998, forward strand.
TCCACCTGATGTATAACTCGATCCAGCGGGTAAGATGGTGAAAGTGTCGAATCGACAGACCGAAGACTTAGTTCGTAGTATAGGGCAGAGTTCAGACTGCTATTCAGAGCATCCCGCTTTCCCACATAGCATTGGCAGCAGAGTGCCTTGGAGCAACCAAACTACTCAGCTTTGATATAAAGTAACGCATTTGAAGAAAGAGAAGCAGGCAATGTCATTAAACGATTCGGAAATACAGGATGTGGTTATAGTAGGTGCAGGTATCTCGGGCATTTCCGCCGCTTGCCACCTACACGAACAATGCCCCGACAAAAACTACACCATACTTGAGGCCAGAGACTCCATTGGTGGTACCTGGGACCTGTTTCGATATCCTGGAATTCGCTCCGACAGCGACATGCATACTTTCGGTTTCAGGTTTAAGCCGTGGACTAATCCGAAGGCACTTGCAGACGGCCCCTCCATCCTTAGCTATCTGCAGGAAGCGGTGGATGAATATTCTGTTCAAGAGCACATACAGTTTGGCGTAAGGGTCACGTCGGCCAGTTGGGATAGTAATGAAGCGTTGTGGACGGTTAGCACTCTGCATAGTGATGGAGAAGTGCATCAAGTCAGATGCCGACTCTTGTTTATGTGCAGCGGTTACTACAACTACGAGGCAGGCTATACACCGGAATTTCCGGGGCTGGAAAGTTTTGCAGGCACACTGATTCATCCCCAGCACTGGCCTGAAGACCTGGACTATCAAGGTAAACGGGTAGCTGTTATTGGCAGCGGCGCGACTGCGGTAACGATCGTTCCAGCTATGGCTGAAGCAGTCGAACATATCACGATGATTCAACGCTCGCCTACCTACATCGTGTCCATGCCCGGCAAAGACAAGTTCTACAATTTCCTACGCTCAATACTTCCTGACACATGGGCCTACGGTTTTGTTCGTTGGCGCAACATTCGCTTTCAAAGTCTGATTTACAAACGCTCCCGCAACAAACCGCAGAAAATGAAAGAGTGGATATTGCGTCGTGTGCACAAAGCACTCAACAAAGACATTGATGTGGATAAACACTTCACCCCCAGCTATGACCCATGGACACAACGGCTCTGCCTGGTGCCAGACTCAGATTTGTTCCATGCGTTGAATTCTGGCAAAGCAGAAGTACGCACTGCCCAGATAGAACGCATCACCGAAACTGGTGTGCTGTTGGAAGATGGCAGCAGCGTGGAGTGCGACATTCTAGTGACCGCGACCGGACTGCAGTTAGAAGTACTGGGCGGTGTGAAGTTTTTCCAGGATGGTGAGGAGATCGATTTCCCAAGTCATTACATGTATCAGGGCATGATGTTTTCAGGGGTCCCTAATTTGATTCAGACCTTTGGCTACATCAATGCATCCTGGACTCTGCGTGCGGACCTTAATTCACAGTTCGTTTGTGATGTGCTGAATAAGATGGACGCCACCGGAACAACCCGGGTTGTTCCTGTATTGCGTGAGCACGAGCAAAATATGCAGAAGCGCGATTGGGTGACGGACTTTAATCCCGGTTACTTCAAACGCGCTTTGCATCTTTTCCCGCGTCAGGGCGATCATGCCCCGTGGCATAATACGCAGAACTATCTCCTGGACAAAAAGTTGTTAAGACACGGTCCGATGGACGACGGCGTCCTGCAGTTCCTGGACAGTGCAACAGACAGTACCGATACAGCTGCAGTTGAAAGCGGCGACACCACAGAGCAAGCAGCTTAGTTACAGCACCTTTCACCTGTGTCTCCTGATTGCGGCTTTGGTTGATCGTTGTAGTAAGTCGGTATTTCGCCCAAGGTATGAAAGCTCTCCCAGGGAATGTCAGCCGGGTCTTTGGTCCAGTATTTGTTGGAGTGGGCATAACAACACTTAGCATCTTGTTCCGGGTTTCCGCCGAAACCTGCGCTCTGCAAGCGAGAAGAAATTTCCCCCAGCTGTTCATCGCTATCAACCTGGAAACCCAGGTGGTTGAGTCCGGGTGGATGACCACGATTTGAGATCGCAAAGTTAATGGCTGGATCATCGAGCATCCATTTTGCATAGTCGCTCTTTATGACGGCTGCGTCCGTAGCAAAAAGCGTGTTGTAAAACGTGATGGCCTGGTCGAGATCAGTAACGGATACGTGAAGATGAAGTCGTTTCATTGGCATTGTCCTCCTGCACATGAACTGGCGTCGAAATTTCCCTGGCAACAATCCTCCACCAGGAACGCCAGCGTGGCGTTTATGTGATCGAAATTCGGTGAATAAATGAGGGATCGTCCTTCTCTTTGAACCTTAATCAGATTGGCCTGCTTCAGGTTGCGCAGATGAAAGGAGAGGGTGGCGCCGGGCAGATCAAACACATCCCCGATCACCCCAACAGCCTCGCCTTGCGGACCCTTTCGGATCAGATACCGAAAAATCTCTAATCGGGTCTCGTGAGCCAAAGCTCCCAGTGATTCTGTTGCCTCAAATATTTCCATATTTCCAATATAATGGAAATATAAACCCAAGCCAAGCATTTTTTCAATCAATCCACACCCAACTTAGAGGACACCCATTTAAATTTTTGCCACTCTTCAGTCTTTTAGACTGCCCTAAGCTACTGATTTTTATATAGATAGTGTAAAAATCAGCTGTATTCACAGGCGCGAAAAAGCCCGCCGGCGGCGGGCGATTTAAATGGGTGTCCTTTAAATATGGGCGGCTCTCAGGTGGCGAAAGTGCTCAGAAAGAGGAGAACTATGCCTTCGAAGGCTTGTGCTATGGGCGGGATGAACAGCATGC
>JAKSCP010000224.1 GCA_022360535.1 Pseudomonadales bacterium
ATCGAAATTGTTAGACTCATTGTCTAAAGGATCCTCATCACCGCTGGCATAGTGATAAAGAAAGCTAAGGCGCGGTCGCCAGGCTGCTTCGAAGCTGTAGCCAAGATTCAGGTGAAAGTAGGCAGCTTTGTGATCCCGCAGAGGTGACACAGCATCAAGCGCCGGTGCGTCGCCAAATTGGTACAAAGCCTCCACCTCATAACTCCAGCTGGAAGGAGCCGGGCTTCGATAGAATCGTGCACCGGTACCGATAACATCGAAGCGTTGGTTGGCAGCACGTTTGCGATTCTCGTCCAGGCCTATAAGACTGAGTTCAAAGAAATCTTGCTGGCTGGTCCAACGGGTTTTGAAAAATGCTCCCCAGAAAATTTTGTCACTGGATTCTTTATCCAGACGCGGGTCATTATCTCCCCAGTCACCGGATACTCGCCGAATAGTTGGGCGGGTATAAAACATCTCGAAAGCTGTATCGCCGCTTTCCAATTTTGCGTGTACACCGCCAAAAGAGTTGATGGTGTTACGGAAGCGATTACGCGCAACAAAGCGCCGACTGCCCGCGTCCATGGTGAAGCGGCCGATTTTAACGAAGCCGCGATCTTCAGGGCTAAAGACTCCAGCAAGTGGAATGGATACATTAGCCTGGAGAATATCCAGTGGGTTGTTAGTAAAACTATCCAGAGCTGTATCGCTGTCATCGAAAAAAGTGCGCATGTCGGCAATTTCTGTTTGCACCGAGAAACCTTCAAAAGTCGCCTCCGCAGAGAGAGTATTGCGCATTTCGAATGCTTGATCGTCACCTTCAAGGCCGGCGCGAAACTGACCGTCCAATACCTGCATGCGACTTTGTTGCTGGAAACTCAGTGAAAGCCAGTCTGGCAGGCCTTGTTGCCCGTCTTGAGCCCATACCACTGTGCTGGGGCTGATCAGGCAGCAAATGCTGATAGCTATTATTTTTTGAAAGATTTGCGGCGGGCCAGGCAAGCGGGGGATGTGGAGCATAACGGTTGGTTTTGTACTTATTCTAATGTTGGTGTTCAGTAACAGTGCAGGCACTATTCTGCTTGCGGCAGCAAAACTGCACCATCGATCGGGGCAGGTCAAGGGCTTATTGATAATCCTGCCTTTTTGATTATGCTCGGTCGTTCAAGTTGTAATGTTCTCTTGAAGAGTTTGGGCTGACGCTATTCGGTGTTAGATGCACCGCCTGTTAGATTTATGGATATCCAGATTTCCACCAAGAACCGACTGGAGATGAGTCCGGACCGGGACTTTGAACAACAATCAGAAGTCCGGCAGCGCTACTGCATTCTTTCCAGTCCACGCTCCGGCAGCACTCTGTTGAGCAGAATGCTGTTTGACACTGGGGCGGCTGGCGACCCTCTTGAGTACCTGAATCCCCCTTTGCTGCTTATCGAAAGAGAGCGATCTGGGCGTCCCAATCTGGACTGGGGTGCATTCCTCAATAGTATGGAAGCGAGACGTACTTCACCGAATGGCGTGTTTGGTATGAAGCTACACTATCATCAGTTGATTGCTGCGGCAGGGACTGCAAACACTGACCAAAACGTCACAAGGTTTCTGGAACTGTTTGATCAGTTCATCTGGATAAGACGGAGAGATCGGTTGCGGCAGGCCATCTCTCTCGCCATTGCGCTTAAAAGTCAAAAATGGAGCGTAGAAGATACTGATAAGTCGATTGATCTTGTTGCGGCGGACATTAGTGATCATGAAATTGTGACTGCGCTTAATACGGTAGTCGCAGATGACCTTGGATGGGAGGGCATGGCAGATAATCTGCCCTGCACATTCCAAACTGTTTGGTATGAAGATCTCGTCAGCGATTTCGACACAACAGGCCATCGAGTTATGGAATACTTGAATCTGCAGGACCAGATTAACGAGATTCCAGAACCACGACTTGAGAGGCAGGCAACTGCCCTCAACGAAGAGCTAAGAGAACGCTTCTTGGAGTTTCTGGCGGTAAGTTAGTGTTCATCCCAGGCCAGAAACAGTCCTGGGAATGAAAGCCGGGCAGTGTTGCTGACTGCCTATTCAGCTAAAGGCAGCAGAAGCTCAGTGCCCACGGGTCTCTGTACATCAAAAGCCTTCAAGGTCATTGCGACAAAATTGTAGTAGCCAACCAAGCCTACGATGTCCATTAGTCCTTCATTGCCAAACATCTCAATTGCTTCTGAGAAAGTGTCGGAACTCACTTTCTCTTCGCTCACCAACTCACGGGTAAATTGAATCAGCAGTTTTTCCGTCTCTCCCAAGCCAGCTATAGCAGGAAGAGAATTTAGATCCTTGCGGTATTTGATTACCTCAATGATGTCTTGTTCCAGGCCGGCCGTTATTGCCAGGGGTTCATGGGCTGACCATTCATATTGGTGATTGATTTCACGGGCAGTGGAAAGAATGATGAGTTCGGTTAGTCGTTGGTCCTTTTCGGTGCCGTAGCGAACACGCTGTCGAACATCGAAAATGGCTTCTGCCAGTACGGGGCTGTGCAGCCACATGGCCACCGGTCCCCGTGGACCTGATTCGTAACCAGTGCCTGGTCTCACGTAGGTGTCATAGGCTGCCTGTCCTGTTGCGTCCATTTCATCCCTTTGCACTTGGGGCAGGCGCGCCATGGTCTCTGGAAGAATGTCCGCAGGAATCTTGTCAGCGGTTTGCATGCCCTGGGGTTGGTACTGCGTAGTCTGAGCATCTGAGTCGGACGTAAAGACCGCTACCGTGACCAATAACATGCTGAAGATTTGGAGCCCTTTGATATGAGATTTCATTTGTAACACTCCCAGAGTAATGGCTATCGCGAGCACTCATAGTATCAGGATAGGCAAGAAATACTGCATGAACTCTATGGAAGTCGAGCCGGCGCTACGCAAAGCTGGCTAAATGGATATAACAACCCGCTAGGAAACTATATGGGCCTGGTTGAAGGCCAGAGGACGAGCGATGTGTTTAACGTAGATGTTGAGTTTCGTAAAAGATTTAGTGCCGAATCCTTTTCTCAGTTTCTATAGCTGGTCTATCCATTCGCTTACGCTATCAATGCTGGTTGCATCTGGATAATCGTTTCTCAGCTGATTCAATATTTCTCGAGCTTGAGACTTATCGCTGTAGGCAGTGGCTTGTGCCAGCAACAGTCTGGCATCGTAGTCCACTTCTGAGTTCCGTGGAATTCGCTGCAGGGAGCTAATCGCTCCATTCAGATCACCGTTTTTGAAAAGCAAAGAGCCGAGCCCTAACAGCGCTGGCGCGAACTCTTCATCTTGGTTTAGCGCCTGAGTGAAATACTGAAAGGCGCGCCCGTCTTGATCGGCATTCAGAAAGGCAAAGCCAGCGGAGACCTTGATGGCTATGTTGTCGGGATTGTTTGACACACCGGCTGCATAGGTTTGTAACGAGGCCTGAATGTTGCCGACTGTCCGATAAGTGCTGGCGAGGTTTGAATAGGCTCTGGGTCTTGCGGGGTTGGTTTCAATGGCCGACTGGAAGTGTGCTTGCGCCAGTTCGTAGTCGCCACGGTTGAAATAAGCATTGCCAAGATTATTGGCAACAATGACAGAGGTATCAGGGTAACGAGCATAAACGTATTGCCACAATGTTAGATCATTTTGCCAGATGTTCTTGTACTGATGGGTGGATGCTATTAATGCAGCAATTAATAGAGTAACGGCCAGACCCATACGCACTGCGCCAACTTTAGTTTTGAGCGCTGATCGCAGCAGTCCTCTAATAACCCAATAGGCGGTGACAATGTAAAACCCTAAGCTAGGCAAATAACTGTATCGATCTGCAAACGCATGGTCACCTATGGCAACGATTCCAACGACTGGTGCGACACTTGCCAGATAACATCCAATCAGCAACAAAATAGTCTGTTGTTGTTTGGAGAAATACAGACCAAGTGCGGCTAACAGCAGGGCCAGGCCTAGCAACCAGTAATCGGCAATGGATGCTGAGACAATCTCTGCTGGGTAAAAAGGAGAGAGATTCAGTGGGTATAGGAATGAGCTTATATAGTGCTGGAGAGCACCGGCGACAACAGTGAGCTTGTTGCCTTGAGTTGATAACTCGACGCCTTCGCTGGATTGGGCGAACAGTGTTATTGCCACCATTCCAAGCATTACCAGATAGAAGTGTGCTTTTTCTAAGAAAACAATCTTGAGGCCATGGATAATCTTTTCGTTGTTGCGGGCGCCAACAGACAGGTCGATTCGATTCAATAAGAGCAAATCCAATAGCACGAGAACGACCGGCAAACTTATCGCCATAGGTTTGGACATGCAGGCCAGTATGAAAAACCCAAACGGAAGCAAGCGGAGGATCATCC
>JAKSCP010000474.1 GCA_022360535.1 Pseudomonadales bacterium
ACAGACAATCGAGTTAATCCACGATTTCCGTCGTCGCATCGTTGAGGATGGCGAGGACTTCGCCGAGATCGCCCGCCAGAACTCGGACGATGCCGCCTCCGTGGTTGCCGGCGGCGATCTTGACTGGGTTTCCGAGGGGGGCATGCCCCTGGAGATGGAAGTCGTTATCAATGAGCTGGAAGAAGGCGAAATCAGTGAGCCCTTCCGCTCTCAAATGGGCTGGCATATTGCCGAAGTGCTGGGACGCCGCGATACTGACTTAAGTCAGGATTACACTCGCAGCCAGGCCTATAACACCTTGCGCAATCGCAAATTCGATCTGGAGTTGCAGAACTGGCTGATCGAAATTCGCGAAGAAGCCTTCGTCGAACTGGTCGACTAAATAGCGAAACTCTATCCGTGGTTCATCGAATCGCCATCACACCCGGCGAGCCCGCTGGCATTGGTCCAGATTTATGTGTGGCCCTGGCTCAGAATCCGCCGCCGGATACAGAACTGGTCATCGTCGCCGATGCTGGACTCTTGCGCGCCCGTGCAGCCGAGTTAAATCAAGCTTTGCAGCTCCAATCATTCGACCCATCCGCGCCCGCCACCGCAACAGCAGCTGGCACACTGAGCATCATCGAGGTAGATCTGGCTGCACCAGTGACCAGCGGCGAACTTAATCCCGTCAACTCAGGCTATGTATTGGACTGCTTGCGCACCGCTATCGATCGAATTAGCACTGGCGAATTGGATGCATTGGTTACCGGTCCAGTCCACAAGGGTGTCATCAACGATGCGGGTTTCGCCTTCACTGGCCATACTGAATTTCTTGCCGATCACTGCCAGCAATCCCTGACTGTGATGATGCTTGCCACGGAAGGGCTGCGGGTTGCCCTTGCCACCACTCACCTGCCTCTGACGGAGGTGCCAGGTGCCATTTCTAAGGATTCACTCACTGCAGTCATTGAAATATTGCATCAGGACCTGCAATCCAGATTTGGAATTGCCCAGCCAAGGATTCTGGTCTGTGGACTCAATCCCCATGCAGGTGAAGGCGGGCATATGGGTAGAGAAGAAATCGACATCATCGAACCGGTACTGGACTCTTTACGCGAGGCAGGCATGGATTTGCGTGGCCCACTGCCTGCGGATACCTTGTTCACCGACAAATACCTGAACGATGCCGATGCTGTGTTGTCCATGTACCATGATCAGGGATTGCCGGTACTCAAATACAAAGGCTTCGGACGCGCCGCTAATATCACCCTGGGCTTGCCCATCGTACGGACATCAGTGGACCATGGCACGGCGCTGGATCTGGCCGGTTCCGGACAGGCAGATACGGGCAGTCTGTACACCGCAATCAATGTTGCCGTCGAGATGGTCAGCAATAGCAAACCCCAGAGCGCTTTATGAAGACTCACAGCAAGGGTGTGCGTCTGGCCAACGGCATGCCCCATCAGGCCCGCAAACGCTTTGGTCAGAACTTCCTTCACGATCAGGCAGTCATCAATCGCATTATCGATGCCATTGCACCGCAAAATGATCAGCATCTGGTTGAGATCGGTCCCGGCCAGGCGGCACTCACTCGTCCATTGGCGGAGAGTGGCGCCAGACTGGACTGCGTGGAACTGGATCGGGATCTGGCCGCTTATCTGGAAACCCAGTTTCAAAACGATGAACAGATAACTATTCATCAGCACGATATTCTGAAATTCGATCTACTTTCTTTGCTAGCGGAATCCAGCAGTCAGCATAAACTGCGCATCATCGGCAATCTGCCCTATAACATCTCCACGCCGGTGATGTTTCATCTGCTGCAGCACCATGAATACATTCAGGACATGATTTTTATGCTGCAGCTGGAAGTGGTGCAGCGTCTGGCCGCCCGGTGTGGTGACAAGAATTATGGTCGCCTGGGCCTGATGGCGCAGTATTACTGCCAGATCGACCATCTGTTTAACGTGCCTTCGGCCGCTTTCACCCCGAAACCTAAGGTCAGCTCTGCCATAGTACGACTGACACCCCATGCGACCTTCCCGGTCCAGGCCAGGAATGTGGAATCCCTGCAAACCGTGATTCGCACTGCCTTCAATCAGCGCCGCAAGACCTTGAAAAACAGCCTAAAAGCCATCATCTCTAAGGAAGGGCTGAAAAACCTTGAGATCGATTTAGGGCAACGGCCGGAAAACCTTACTCTCTCCGATTTCGTAGTAATTAGTGACACCCTCACTGCTGAGACTAAAGAGCCATGACTACTGATACCGATCTGATTGAGATTGAAATCAACACCCAGTACCTGCAGGAGCAATCCGATCCGGGCAAGGATCGGTATGCCTTCGCTTACACCATAGACATCACCAACCACGGTGAAGAGACCATCAAGCTGGTCAAACGGCACTGGCGCATCACTGATGACAATGATCGAGTGGAAGAAGTCATTGGCGAAGGCGTTGTGGGCCAGCAACCCGAAATTCCCCCTGGTCATTCATTCCAGTACACCAGCGGCGCCATCATCGGTACTCAAATCGGTACCATGCAGGGCTCTTACGAAATGCTGGCGGAAAGCGGTGAGACTTTCCAGGCACCCATCCCTGCCTTTTTGTTGGCACCTCCACACGCGATCCACTAAGCAACGCTTTCACGTCAAACAGAAATGCTATACTGCGGGCCGGTTTGAGGTCAGCGGTTGCCCATGAGCACATACGTGATCGGAGATATTCAGGGCTGCTTCAAGCCGCTGAAGAAACTCCTGAAGAAAGTTGGATTCAGCAGTAACAGCGACAAGCTCTGGTGTGTTGGCGATCTCGTCAATCGCGGTCCGCGTTCCCTCGATACCCTGCACTATCTGCGAGACATGGACGATGCCACCGAGATCGTGCTTGGCAATCATGACTTGCACTTCATTGCTATCCACGAAGACTGCGCACCAGCCCGCAACAAAGATACCCTGGAAGAATTGTTAGACGCTCCCGATTGCCAGGAATTAAGCGATTGGTTGCG
>JAKSCP010000523.1 GCA_022360535.1 Pseudomonadales bacterium
CCAGCAATGCGTTCATCATTTGATTCTTAAGATGGCCGTGCAAATAGATGGCATCACCAACACGGACATAGGCAGTTGGCAACACTCGAGACTCGCCGTCTACAACATATCCAACATGACAGAGAAAGCCGGCGTCTAGAACCGAGTAGACGCTGTCTTTCTCATAGTGAGCTCTGTCTTTGCCTCTGATCAGGCGAGTTCTGTTTCCATTGATGTTTTCTGACATATCGAGAGTCCTGAACTTTGTATCTGTATTGTGTTTCGACAGAAATCGGAGGTGAGTTTATTGTGAAGGGAGTGACGAGTCACTCCTCAGAAGAGAAGTTTTTGGGTTAATTACCCAAAAAGATAGTTTGTACTACGCGAGAAGTCTCAAGCGTGTCGCCAAATGCTGGGCCAGGCGAATGAAGCACCCAGGGTCTGAACAATACCAATCGGTTGTATTTGTAGGGAACAGAAAGCGTCTTCTCCCACAACGATTCATCAAGCCCTTCGGTTTCGAGGAATGCGCGAAGATCGTGGAAAGAATTCCACCCGTATTTGGCAAAACCTTCGGGCGTGTTGGGCGCGATTTCCAAACCGGTTCGCTTATGTTTCCAGAAACTCGTCCCTTCCGTTTCAGGGTGATCCTTTGAGAGATAGATAACGCCCGCCCATTTTGTTTCCACGTCTACATCGTAATGAATATGAAACTTAAATGGGTCTTTTTCTTGAGTGAAACGTATTTTTCCATTGGCGTTGGTAGACGAGTCAATTGTCGGTTCAAGCGTGAGTTTTTTGAAGATTTCCCGATGCTGTTCCCCAAGGTAGGATTCCTTGGTCATTACGCCGGCATAGTTTCCCCTAGGCAGTGCTTCGTTTTTGACCGACTCCAAAGCCACCTGAACCAACTGATCGGGGTCGTTATAGAAATCGTCTACTATCAGGTATCTATTCAGCATTTTCGTAGCGCTCGTAGCGCGTAAAGCATCATGCGCTCACAACCGTAGGAGAATATTGTAAGCCATGAAGTATGCTTCTGCATGCCTGCAGAACTTCATCCTTGCAACAATTTGTTGCTGTGGGACTGCTAAAGAGCTCTGCCGCCGGCGCTTTGTGCGAGCAATGCATTGATGAAGGCATTCATCTCATCCAGGCGCAGTTGGCCCATCTGCTTGGATGCATCGAGTACCAGGGTAGCGGGAAGCTGTTGACCCATGTTTTCCAGGGTGGCGATAGCCGTAGGCAGGTCTTGTGCCAGGCCCTCTCTGGTGGTGAGCGAAATGATACGGGTCACACCAACAGCACCAAGGAAGTTGAGCGTATCTGCATCGTGCAGAACTTGTGCATGAGGTTCATCTGGCACCGGTGAATAATACATGTGAGCCAGTGCCGCGCCCTGTACTAAAGGGAGTTTTTCCATCGGAAAGCCAGCAGGTTCGAGAATCTCGGCCATGGAGTCTGCAGCCACCTGTGAGTGGTCACTGCCTCGGGAAGCATAGGGTGCAAAGGCCCCCATATCATGAAGGAATGCCGCTGCGAACAGTACGTCGGGATCAATTTCGAGACCTTCACGTTCAGCCAAATCCAAGGCTAGCACATAGTCTCGTTCGCTATGGGCCAGCCCCCAGGCAGAATGCTGTTGATTTTCTTTGACGAATTCGTACACGGTCTGCTTCCACTGTGCGTCCAGCGGAATTCCGGATGGGGTTTCCTGAGCAATAACATAAGTTCCAGCAATAAAGCATAGGCTGAACAGCAAACATCGGATCAAGTTAAACATGAAAAACTCCAGGAAAACTCACTCAGTATCGCATCGTACAACTTTGTTTGGAGCATGGCTGGAAAACGAAAGTATGCGCCAACCATCATTGGTGGTGCCAAGAGTATAGGACACACCACCAACCGACATAATGCTCCCATCTGTTCTTGTGCGAGTATTGGTGCCGCTGACAATAGCAGAGCCAGCACCGAACACGCATACATTCTTGGTAGTGAATATCGATCTATTCCAACCTCGCTCCAGGAGACCATCGATTGCCGACGAAAAATACTCCATGTTTTCTGCCTCAGTTGCACGGGCTGTGATGCCATTGGCACCGATGACGTACCATGGGAGTGTGAAGATTTCCGTGGAAAGCGCTTCCGGATTGCGCTCATAGTAGTAGTTGTAGTACCGCTCAACATGGCGCTGAGCCTGTGCTTTGGTAAGTGCTTCCTCTGCTGCTGTCAATTCTTGCGCGGTGGTTTGGTTGTTGATTCCAACACCAAGTGCAAACAAGAGTGAAGCAAAGCGGGCTTTTTGAAAACGAAGTTTCATGTGTTTCTCCCGAATGAAAATTATTTTGAATGGACAACTCTTAGTGAGATAGGGATGCGCCCCTAGTTAACTCGGATAATGCCAACATTGCCTTCGACATCAATATTTGTGCCCCACTGATCGGAAAGGCGTGTAACTCTCTCCAGTATTCTTTGAGCATGCCCTTGCTCTGCCATACGTGGAATGCCGAGACGTGAGTCTGGTTTCTCGATTCCCAACTCTGTTGGGTAAAGTCGTACTTCTTTGAGTACACCATCCTGATAGTGACTGGTAGCAACCAGGCTTTCCAGCGATTGCGTGGAGCCGCCAAAGTTCCTGGAGAACTGCTGCATTCGCCTGCTCTGATCGGCATCTGCAGCGGCAACAGCTATTGGTAATTCCCACTGAGACTCTCGGAAGAACTCTCCCAGACCGTAGAAAATTGGCTTGCCCTTATAGATTTCTACTCCACGCAGAGTTTGCACGCCAGTGCCAACGAAGGCATCCGCGCCAGCATCAATCGCCTTGTGTGCTAGCTCTACGTAAAACTCGGGCGGTCTTGTGCTCAAGTGTTGAAACTCCACTACCGATTGACTTTGATGAATGTGCGCAGCTGCAATAACGAAATCACCAAGTTGGCGCGCATTTCGAATGCTTCTCAAAATACGCTCCACATCATTTTCATTCACGGTATAGACGACGGTGCCAGGAATTTCGTCGCCCCTGGCGACTCGATAATTTGGATCGTTGCGACCGGAGCTTGAGGCAGACAGAGACACACCAGTCTCTGGTGATACAACGCCTACTGGTCGTGGATTGTCATAGTTATCTCGATACTGCAAAAACCCCTCGCGGACCTGCAGCAGCGCATCGTACTGCTGTGGGGACACTAGAATTGTTTCGCTGTAATTGAGCATGTTGAGTCCCGGTCTTCCGCCCAGGTTGCCGATGCGCGGCGTTGCCGCGAGGCGATTGTGTTCAGGAAAGATTGGCGCATGTGTGCCAATCAATGCGGCTCGACCTTTTGGAAGTTCGAGAAAGGCCGGTGCGGCTGCTTCTTGCAAATTCTGGCCTGAGCCTGCATGCACAATACCTGCAGCATCCAATAAGGAATTGGTTGAGAACATGCCGGCAAATTCGGAGTCCAATAGATGATTCTGGGCCCGGTTGACCATGTCGAAGCCCATTAACTTTAAATCTGCCGCAACTTCATGAGTGCCCACGAATCCGTTCAATGGTCCATCGAACTCACGTAGATTCGCTAACTCACCCTCCATGTTGCCAACCGCCAGATCGGCGTTTCGGATCAGGTCAAAGACTGCTTGCACTTCCGGATCGGTGAGTTGAGAGGCTGGACGTCGTATCATCAGGTCGCCAACGCTGGCGAGAACAAACTCACCAGACATACTCATCATGTGATCTCTTTCGGGTAGGGAACTTAAGTCAGATTGACCTGATACAACCGGTGTAAGCCCAGTCAGCACTACAAGAGTAAGGGTTGTGAGTAATCTATTGCTTGGCTGTCTTCTTTTATGTTGAGCGCTCATGAGTCTTTCCTTTGTAGCTGACTTTGCTGATCGCTACCTTTGTCGGGTTGCGGTGGCGCAAGAGGAAAAGAGTTCGGTGCGGACTTCGACGCCCTTTTCAGCCAGGCGCGCCTGATCTGTGCATGACACATCCGTATGCCTTAGCTCCACGATATCTCCCGCTCCGAGGCCTGGGTTTTCAAGCAGTGCCTCGATATTCCTTAATTCTGGATTGAAGCGAAGATCCAGCTGCATCAGGTTGGTGAGCCCGCTTAGCGGTGTGATGTCCGTAATGTCGTTGCCTGTCAGTTCGAGATAGATCAGATTGTTGAGTCCGCGCAGAGGGCTAAGATCGGTAAATGAATTCGCAGCCAGCCGTAGTTCTTCCAATGCAGTGAGTCCACTTAATGGGGTCAGGTCACTTATATCCTGGGTATGAATGTTCAGATCTACCAGTTTAGTAAGGTTTGCCAGAGGACTGATATCAGTGATGGCATTAGTAAAGAGCAATCCAGTTGCTCCCATGTAGGTTCTCGGTACCTGCCCGCCAATGAAATCTCCATGGCGATGCATTCTCAGCACCCTTAGTTCTGTTAGCTCACTTAGTGCACTGATATCGGAAACAGGATTCTCGGCTATGCGCAATCTCACCAGGTTGGTCAGACCCTTTAGCGGAGTGATATCTGTAATCCAGTTAGTGTGGAGATTCAGATTAATGAGTCCAGTTAGCTCAGCGAGCGGACTGATGTCAGTAAGACCTCGGTTTCTGAGAGCAAGATCCGTCAACCCAGTGAGGTTTTGGATGCCGGACAGATCATGAAACACATGATCTGGATCCTGCCATTCTGGAGATCCGGAGACTGATCTGCGAGCCCCTGCGCCGGATGCATCCAGAGTTGTTAGCATTGCGACCTTGCCGCAAGTGAGAGGATCTTGCGGTTCCAGCGAGAGAGCCTCTCGTACTTCCTGCTCCAATACAGGGTCAGCAAAGCTCACGATGTCTGATGTCGTAAAATCCCGGCAGTTTTCGGTAGTTTGTAAGACTTGCTGAGCCCATGCTCCAGAACCTAGAAAAATGGAGAACGCGGCTGTTGCCAGTATGCGTGGAGTAGATTTCATATCAGGTACCTCTGCTGGTCACAATCAAAGTTAATCCCTACGGCGAAACTTGTCTAATTGGGAGTGGCCCCTTCAATCACAATAGTCAACGGAGAGTGCTGTACCTCGACCCGCCGATACCGGAACTATCTGATAGACTGCTCCAGTCGAGGCTCAATAACGTAGTCGGAGGAGGGCAGATGGTCGCTTCAGTTAAGGCAGCGGTATCGCTCATAGGTGGATTATTCTTGCTGATTGGTTTGGCCGGTTTATTCACCCCAGAAGATTTTGCCAGCGGCCTGGGCCTGAGTGTGGCAAGCGCAGAGGGAGCTGGTTCAATACGTGCGATGATTGGCGCGCACTATGTGGCGATGGGGGGTATTTGTCTCTACGCGATTATCCGCCGGAAACCGATCTTACTGTTACCGGTAGCGGTCATTGAGGTAGTGATGGTACTGGCCAGAGGCATAGCGGCCATAAATGGTGAATTTGTAACTGCTACCTTTGTCCCTACAGGCATTGAAATCTTTGCAGCACTTGTTCTGATAACAGCTACCTCGAAACTACCCGGTCCATAATGAAGAATCTATTCGTAGTAATCTTTGTCTGCTTGTCTCAGCTGACGACTGCGCAGACCGATGAACAGGGATATGAGGTCGAGCCACGTATTCTATCTGCATACCATGGCCTGGACGCGTTGCCACCTCGCGCCAGAGTTTTGTGCCGAGCAATGGCTGGGGGAGAAGATGGCATGCCGCTTACTTTCTCAGTTCAGATTGATGATGCATCCCTTTCTCCTGATGGCTTCGTTGTTGAAACCAGTGCGGGAGAACTGGTTACCCCAATTTGTGCAACACTGCGTCCAGCCATGGAGCCACTTGAGCTGAGGACGGTGCTGCTTGTTGGTACATTCGGTACTGCACAGTCTCCACCGCAGGCAGTTGAGATAGTGGGCCAGCTGCAAGATGCAAAGGGTAATTCTCTACAGGGACTGAGAACCGAAACCATTACGACTTTAGAAGCAGGGCCCAGTCTGGTATTCGCAGAGCAATTCTCTCCAGATACGTCCGGGCTCGAAGGCGAATGCACCGATGAAACCGCGCAGGCTATTCTGCTGACCTGGGAAGGCGGAGTGACTGGACCACAGGGTGCTGCCCTGGCCGAGGCACAGCGTAAAGCGGTGTCAGTAGCGCTGGATAGCGGCGAGCAGGTGCATCCGATTGCTTTGGGTGACGACGATCCAGACAATCATGTTGTTGCCTGTCTGGCTGAAGACAGTCCGGCAGTTTCAGTCAGTGTTGAAGCTGGCTTTTTTCATGACCCTGGCGATGATGCCAATCCTGCTACTGCAGTCAAAGTGCAGAGTAGATAAACCAGACAATTGACTTAGTTACCGCTCTTTATCCCCGGCCCAGGCTTCGCACTGACTTTTCCAGGCTTCACCTCGGTGCCGCTTTCGGAATAGATGTTCATTCTCTTAATGGGCTCGTCGCTTTCTTTATCGATCAAGACAAACCTTGGTCCCTTGGGGTGAGGTCGAAATTCATCCCCCCAATGGATCAGCGAGATAATGACGGTACGTAAGGCGCGCCCCGCATCAGTCAGTACGTATTCTGTATGTGACGTCTCAGTTGCTGGCCGTTTCTCCAAAATCCCTTCCGCCACCAGATGATTGAGCCGGGCAGAAAGGATGTTGCGCGCTATTCCTAACTCGTCCAGAAACTGGTTGAACCGGGTCTTGCCGTAAAACGCTTCCCGCAGGATTAGCAGTGCCCACCGTTCGCCAATGGCATCCAGCGCCTGCGCCATGGAGCAGTTCATGTCTTTATAGGATTTGTATTTCATCCGGTCATTTTACATTAAGTTGCATAATGAGACTAATAGGTTGCAATATGCTACTTTATGGTTTTATCATGCAACTTCCAAATAGAGTAACAATCCCATGATTAACTGCTCATGTCTGATACAGGAAGGACAGTCGCCTGATCTCAACAAGGTTGAGATGCATGCAGCGATCCAGGAATTCGCAACGCGCTCGTTTGGCCTGGAAGCGCAAATCGTCTGGATTCCAGTGGCCGCGGGTGATGGGTTCACTGCTGGTAAACCTTCCACTTCCTCCGTGGTGTCGATCACCTCGAATGAGAAGCTAGACCCAGCGCCTCGGGAATCGCTGCTGAGAGAATTCGTTACGCTATGGACAAACAAAACTGGCAGCACGAGTGATGAGATCGTCGCCGTAATCGCTGATCCAACAGAAACTTAAAAGGAACTCCCATGCCGCTATACATCTGCAGCACCCAAAAAGATGCTCTTGACCAACCGGCGAAAGAGAAGATCGCAAACGCGATTACTGATATTCACTGTTCGGTGACAGGTGCACCCGCCAGCTTTGTGCATGCCGTGTTTTTTGAAGATCACCCGCAATTTTCTCCTGGTGACAAAACTCTGCTGGTGCGTGGAACTATTCGTCGTGGCAGAAGTGATGCACAGAAAAGCGAGATCGCGAAAAAAATAAAATCATCTCTGGCCGAATTTGGTGGCGCTGAAGCACAGCAAGTAGATGCACTGATTCGCGAAACACCAGCCAGTTGGGTGATGGAAGGTGGTGAAATCATGCCCGAGCCTGGCGAAGAGGCAGAGTGGTTCGCCACCCAGGAAGCCCGGCGGCAGGGAGAACAGTTATGAACCAGAAGAATATTCACCGCTATGTTTTATTGTTCACTGGTGCCACGCTGGCCCTTATTGGTGTGACTTACTGTATCGACCCGAATCTTTTGCTGGCGCGCTACGAACTCAGTGTGGCGGGGGCGTCGGAAGATAATATGTACCGTGGTGCTTATGGTGGTTTGTTCATAACGACCGGCGCCGCTATCGCTTACGGATTTTATACAGACGCCTTCAGGCAGGTATCGACGATCGTCGCGCTGCTATTTATGGGTGGTTTTGCTATTGGCCGGATCGCAAGCATCCTGGCGCTGGGCATACCCCATCAACAGATTGTTGGGCTACTGGTTTTTGAAATAGTCTCATCTGCTGTGTTCATTTGGCTGTTACTTTCGCAACCAGTGAAAAAGCTAGCGGATCAGAGTTGAGAAGAGAATTGAGAGCGGAATTGAGAATGGATGAGGTGCTTGAGGAGAAGAACATGACCAGATTACGCATAACTACCTTGCTCATTGGCAGCCTGGTGGCGCTGTCTTCCTTTCAGGTTAGTGCCCAATCAGAGGAAGCGTTGATTCAGGCTGCAACGCAATCACTACCTGAACACTTACGCGCTGACGTCACCGTGTTGGACAGGAGTACCAATCCTCCAACGCTATTAAGACAGGGCACCAATGGCATTACTTGTATGACTGATGAACCCGCACCGGGTTATGATGCGTCCTGTGTTGACGAAAGCTGGTTCCCCTATGGCAGGCGTCTTGGCGAGCTACGCGCAGACGGCAAATCGCTGTTGGAGGCAAACAAAATCGTAAACACAGAACTTGCCAATGGTTCTCTGGCCTCACCCAATCCTGGTGCGCTTGCTAACACTGTCTCCGGTCCCGACGCGAACAATCTCGCAGTGCTCACAACGATCTTTTTGGGGGAGGCCGCCAGTGCTATGTCTGGCATTGTGTCAGAAGAAAATGACCAGGCATGGATTATGTGTGCTGGCACACCACAGGCCCACTTGATGATCGGGCCGGTACGCTATCAGCTACGTGATGTAGATCTAAAACACCAGTGTGGAACAGAGTAGCCCGCTTAACACAATGGATACATGGTGAATTGCTCAGATGTTTAAATATTAATTGAGCCTGTTTTCGAACTGACTTGGTAATGAGATTGAGTCAGGAATATTGTCCGAGATTGATCTAAGCGCTGAGTTTCTCTCAAAGGAGCTTCCTAACATTTCTTCTGCCTGAGTGATGGCAAGTTGCCAGCTTTCTTCGGCCAGCTTGCCTTGCTCAACAATTGTCTGCAGAGCGGCACGCATTTCGAAATCGCTTCCCACTGATCGCAGTGAGCGTAATGCTTGGTCGGAGACAAATTCGGATTCTGGCGCGACCCTGATTGCATTGGTTAAAAAGAATCTCATCTCTGCATCACTGCCAATAGATTCGGCCGCTTCGAATAACGCTCTCCAGTTTTCGTCGTTCATCTCTCCAAATTCCGCGATAGTTGACAGTGCGTAGCGCTGTTCGAAATCGCTGCCAATACTGTCGGTAGCTTGAATAAGGCTCAGTGTTCCTCTCGTTGATGATCCAGCGCGCTCGATGGTACTCGCGATCAACTGACGAAGTTCGAAGTCACTGCCGATAGTTCTGGACGCATCTCGCAATGCAAGCCAATTCGAATCGGTCATTGCCGAAGAATTTGTGATTCCAGACAGTGCCAGGCGAGCTTCCATATCACTGCCAATACTATCTGTGGACTCAAACAGTGAGTTGATAAGTGTTTCTGAAGATTCAACTTCGCTGACAATGCTCAATACGGTTGTCCGCATCTCCATGTCACTTCCTATTCCTTTGATAACGTCCATCAACGCAGCCTGGCTCTGCGTATTCAGGTTCTGAGTAGAAACCAACTTGGTCAGCGTCAGGCGCATCTCCATGTCACTTCCGATTGATTTATGGGTTTCCAGCAGGTCGACAATTTGGTCCTCAGAAAGCGTGGCGTTTTCTAAGAGAATAAAATTGTACGCGCGACTCACGAAATCCGAACGGATAAAAGCCAACTCTCGAATCACAGTGTCTGGGCCCTTGTCTCCGAGCATTCGCAATACCCGCGTTTCAGCGTTGACTCCTGTTGAGCGGAATAATGTGACCAGCACTTCATTGAACCAGACCCTTGCATCGTCATCGAAAGCAGTCTCGTCGCCATCTATCCAATATGTCGTGGTCACTCCACTTCCATCAGCTTCCACAAGGATTCGGCGACGCGGCCTGACATTTTCGGTGCGGTATTCGAAGAAGCCATCGCCTGTAATCGCGATGATTTCATCTTCACTGTCGTTTGTTGTAAATTCGTTTCGCCATTCGGCTCCACCTTCATCCCACACCCATTCGTGTCGGTTACCATTTACATCGTAAGTGCTGCCGCCTCGACTGCTTCGTCGAAAAATATCGAAGACACTGAAACGACCATCTCCTTGAGAAAAAGGCGTTGTTGAGGGTGATTGGCTTGAGATATCCGCGTCACCTTCAGACTCGGTTAGAAGTTGCGAGCTTGCTTCGGTTATTTCTGTGACTGTAGTCAGATTGAAATCTGAGATATCCGCTGCTGGCCTGGCTAATGGGGCATCAGCTGTAGCCGCGGCTGAATCAACCTGCATCGTCGGCACCAGTAAGACTAATGTACAGACAGAACCAAATATCAATGTTTTGTTAGTTCTGCTGAATCGGGGTAAGGATTGTTGTCCAGCTGACTGAAGATGCAGAATTCGCTGCCGAAGGCGCGATTGATTGCCAACCATGGTGAACCCCCATTGGAAGTTCTGCTGGGACTGAATGCGCTCTGCACAGTTTACTAATGTTCTGGTGATTACATTGCTGTTCTGGCACTGGTTCAGAGCTGACTGGTCTGCAAGAAATTCAGATAAATCAATTAGTCGGTTGCGCGCAACAGCGAATAGTGGTTGAAA
>JAKSCP010000102.1 GCA_022360535.1 Pseudomonadales bacterium
AGCGCCACAAACACATTATGCAGTTCTCTGCCTTCTGCTGCTGCATCCCGGATACGCTCAGCATAGGTGATGCGCTCGCCGGCACCAAAAGTCTGAAACTGGCCGGCGACAATCAAATCGATTTCAGTTAGTTGGTTTTGCGTCAGTTTAAGCTCTTCCCCCTTCCTCAACCCAAGCGGCGCCAGATACAGGCTAATAGAAGCCACTAAAATCATTATCAGTGAAGTTGCCCCGGCTGTATTTAACAGCAGCCGTTTCTGACTGACTCCCGAACCCATCAGAATAACCATTTCGTTATCGGCATACATGCGACCGTAAGCCAGAATAATGGCAAGGAAAAGGGCCAGGGGCAGAATCACCAACAGGAACTCTGGTATCCTGTACATCATGAGTAATAAAAGGATATCTGGCGCTTTCTCTCCAGCAACCGCATCGCCAAGGTACTGGATAAACCGACCTGTTAGCGCTACGGCCAGTAATACCACTGTCACCACAGTGACTATCTGCAGCACTTGCTTGGTGAGGTAGCGAAAAATAATCAAGTCGTGGTTGCTCTCTGAATCCTGCGATAAGGATGGTGGACAAAGTTTCTATGACGTGAAGTCTACGCTGAGCTGTTCATCGTTGCCTTCAAATGTGAGGCTGAAAATCTCCCCAGCGCGCTCGATGTTGACCAGGTTCGATTGATCGGGCCACACGTCCCGTAAAGCGACATTGATAATGGACATCCCGTCTATGTCTTCACGGTTGGCGATTTCCTGATAAACCCACATGAATTGGCCATCAATCTCTTCCCCAACATACTGCAGAGGCAATTCTTGTTCCGACCCGTCGGACAGGCTTACGACTATTGCAAAGCGATTGATTACATAACTACTGAATAACTGTCTGGATTCTGCCGACTCCACCAGCGTTTGACGCTCACCGAAGATCAACGTGGCAGCGTGCTCTGCATCATGCACGAAGAAACGATGCATCACTTCGATGTTGTTAGTGTTGGGATTAAAGAGCACCCGTGTAACAGCAGTTTTTTGCTGGTGAGCGCTGCCGAGAGGCGCAGAAAGGAGTAGCGCCAGCAGCAGGCTGAATCGCCAGCCTGCTGCCAGAACCAGGTGTAGATTAGTCCTCAGACTCCGGGTCTTCTTCATCGTCAGTTCGCAGCTCAGTCTTGATGTCCTGCATAATATCCCTGCTTAGCAGACCACCGCCACCTTCTGATTTGAAGGATTCAATGCGGGAAGGGATGATTCGACGGGGATAGTAGTTGTTCTCTATATTGACGTCGGCCGTTTCCTGCAAAGGATCAATCACGATGCTGGCTATGTCTTTCTCAGCCACCACCAGCTTCTTCACTGCGTGGGGTGAACGGCGCCAGATTTCGGCGGGGATGCGCATCTCTTCGCTGCTACCATCGGTGAACTCAATCTGCAGAATGATTGGCATCACCAGACCGCCTTCATTGGAAAACTCCAGCAGGTAGTAGTTCAGATCTTCCTCAACCGCCCGATCCAACACGGCACGCTCCCAATCTTCCAGCCCTTCAAGAAAACTGTTGTAGCGATTCCGCTCTACATTGGTAACGGTAAACTGATCATTCTCGTCATAGAAATCCCGAATATCGGTGTTGCGTTCAACCCAGGTCTGCAAGCCTTCCTGCCGATTACGCTCCACATACACCGACGGAGGCAGGGCCTTTTCAAACTCACGCTGTCTTGCATAGTCGATATCTGGATTCTCGGTATCAATTTGCATCTCGTAAACACGATTCAAGGCAATGTCTACATGATCGGTCGTGTAAAACCAACCGCGCCAGAACCAATCGAGATCGATGCCTGAAGCTTCTTCCATGGTCCGGAAAAAATCCGCCGGCGTTGGGCGTTTGAAAGCCCATAGTTGTGAATACTCTTTAAAGGCGAAGTCGAACAGTTCCCGGCCCATGATGGTTTCGCGCAAAATATTAATCGCCGTAGCTGGTTTCGAATAAGCATTCGGCCCTAAACGCAATACACTATCGGACTGCGTCATTACCGGCACCTGATTCTGCGACTCCATATAATCGGTGATATAGCGGGGTTCTACACCCCAGGGTATTTCCGCATCCCACTCTCGGCCGGCAACTGAATCCAGATAGCTGTTGATACCCTCGTCCATCCAGGTCCACTGCCGCTCATCGGAGTTCACAATCATCGGGAAATAAAAGTGCCCAATCTCATGAATTACCACTCCGATCATGAAGCGCTTGGTCGCCAGCGTATAAGTACGACTGCCGTCATCCTGCAGTGTGGTACGTGGCCCATTGAAGGTGATCATGGGGTATTCCATACCACCAACAAACCCGACATTCACTGACTGCGCAGTTGGATAGGGAAAATCAAATGAGAAGCGGCTATAAACTTCCAGAGTATGAATGACGACTTCTGTTGAGAAGTCGGACCAGAGAGTGCCGCCTTCTTTTGGGTAGAAGGACATCGCCATCACCAGTTCCTGCTCGGCTCCCGGCTGCTGGTGACCTTTCGCATCCCAGATAAATTTGCGCGACGATGACCAGGCAAAATCTCGAACGTTTTCTGCAGCGAATCGCCATGTGGCTGTCTGGTTAGACCCATCACTTTCATTCTCCAACGCCTCTTCCGGCGTTACGATGAAGACGGGTCGCGCCGCCGTCTCGGCTTCCTGCAATCGATCGCGCTGTTCCCGGGTTAGTACTTCGTTTGCGTTTTGTAACTCCCCGGTTGCGGCCACGATATGGTCTGCAGGAACTGTCATCGACACTTCATAGTCACCAAATTCGAGCGTGAATTCACCGGAACCCAGAAATTCCTTGTTGGTCCAGCCCTCGTAGTCGGTGTAGGCAACTAAACGAGGAAACCACTGAGACAGCGCGAAGATATAGTTACCACCCTCGCGTTCGTCATCTGGAAAATGCTCATAACCACCCCGTGGCGACAGGATGTCGCCATTGACGATATCGAAAGCGAAATCGATGCGCAGTTCTACTTCGTCACCGGTACCAAGAGGCTCAGCCAGATCTACCCGCATCAATGTTCCCACCACTGTATGCCGCAAGGCATTCTCGCGACTATCGGTCACCGCGTTGATCTGGTGGCCCAAATTGGAATCGTCGTAGTACTGCAGAGCTTGTAACTGGCCGAGACTGATGCGGGCAGGATCGTTGTCGTCGGCATCCGGACTGGCACGGTTGAAAGTGCCACTCATTACCGCCATGGAATCTGAACGAAAACGATTTTGATCGAGCTGAAACCACAGATAAGACAGCGTGTCCGGTGAGTTATTGCGATAAGTAATCAGCTCAGTAGCTGTGATGCGCTGATTCTCCTCGTCCAATGTGGCGTCGATGTTGTAATCAACTTCCTGTTGCCAGTACTCATGACCAGGAGCGCCGGAGGCATTACGGTAGACATTGGGGGTGGGTAACACCTCGTCCAATTGTCGAAATTTGTCCTCAAAATTGCCTTTGGTTTGCTGAATGCCCTGGGCCATGGCCCCGGTACAGATGAGGCAGAGCAGGCTGATAGCCAATGGGGATACTGCTCTCGTCATGTCACTCTCTCCTACTTCGCTGGATTACATTTCCCATGTCTCGAAATCGTCTCGAAATCGGGGGCAGATGATACCTTGTTTTGCGGAAACCGCACGAATTCCGCGCGTATCCAGAATTTCTCCAGCGGTCTAAATCGTTGCAGCCTGCGGCCCTGAAACTGGATAATGGGCCTATGCTTCTGTTTTATTTGCTTCTTCTGGCTGCGACCGTGATGTTGGCCCGGTCACTCATCAAATCAGCCCGGCGGCTGTTGCAGACCTTTGAAGAACAACCCAATCGTCCACAGATTGGGGGCTTGATCCTGGCGGGATGCCTCTTGTTCATCTCCGGCATCGGTTGGCTGTTGCTGGCATTTGTGACCGCAGGGGCCGTGTTGCATGAACTAAGCCCTTCCGGGCCAGCTCCTTATGTGTTGCTGCCCTGGTTCATAGGCCTGGTGCTGCAGGTCATACCTCAGGAATTTGCTAATAAAATCTTAACTATAATAAGGAAAGAAGATCCGCTGAAAGACAGCGTATAAGTCGCCTGCAACCTGAATCGCTTAGCAATGCCTGGCGAATTGACGCTCAGCCTCGGAACAGCCACTTGCCTGCACCAGTTCCAGACCGCCACAACCATTGAAGTTAGCGAATCGCTTTAGTTCGGTGATGAAGGATTTGTAGAAAGCGTCCTTAGCCCCTACCGACTTTTCCACGTGCAAATGCAACACACGCAGAATTCCGCTGCTTCTATCCGCTTTCGCGTCTATTCGCCCTACCAGTTTGTTGCGATAGAGAAGTGGCAAACAGAAGTAACCGTATTTTCTCTCAGTTTTTTTAACATAGCATTCTATTTGGTAATCGAAGTCGAATAGCTGCTGTGTTCGCTGGCGTTGAATAACGGCATTATCGAACGGAGAGAGAATTCGAAAGCCACTGCGAGGCAACTTTTCATCCTGGCTCTCTAACAATTCGGGCTGACAATAGTAGAGTGTTCCAGCGATCTCTATTTCTGCCAGCTGACCTTCTTCGACCATCTCAGCTACCGCCTGCCGAACGACACTGCCCAGGCCTTTGCGCAAATAACTTATCTCCTTTGCTTGCGCAATCGCGTTCGCAGCCACGTAACGCTTGATAAGATGGCGACACAGCTCCATTTCCGAAGGCATCGCCGTCTCAACCCAATCTGGCAGCACTCGCTCGCGCAAATCATAGACTTTGTGAAAATTCTTGCGATAAGGAACCATCAATTCACCTTCCATGAACAGCTGTTCCAGTGCCAATTTGGAGGGGGCTCGTGCCCACATTGCTTTGCTGCCAGGTTTATCGTCGAAGTCTTTTGCCATCAACGGCCCTTCGGCACGAATGCGCTTGAGTACATGGTCCGTTTGCTTCTTGTTCTTGGGATACCAGTGCACCTCCCCTGCAGCAATGCGGCCCATCATAGGCAGGGAGAAGCGATAATCCCGCATGGGGAGAATCGCCAGAGCGTGGGCCCAGTGCTCAAAAATCTTACCCTCTCGCTGCAACTTATCCACATGATCCAGCCGGTAGGAATGCAACCGATTCCATAGTGTGTGGTGATGGGCGCGGGCTACAACACTGAGGGTATCTAACTGCACATAACCAAGGTGCTCGATAGCTTTCCGGGTTGCCGCAATTCCGGTGCCCAAAGCTTTTCGAGAGTCCAGTAACTGTGCGTTCAATACAATTTTTCGAACTCTCGAAGAGTCTAATTGGCTACTCGCCATGCTTTACCATTGATTAGAAAGTTAGTCCCAAAAACTCTGACACAACGAGGTAAAACTGGCAACCAATGTGAATACTAGCCACAAAAAGAAAAGCCCCAGAGGGAATCTCCGGGGCTTTTCTGCAATCGTTCTCTCGAGCTAGCTTAGCGACGATAGTCGTATGTCAACTCGTAAGAGATGCTCACTCCGGGCGCCAAGGCTGACGCGCTGAAGGAGACGTTAAATGTTCGTTGGCTATCAGTGTTCGTCACAACCGTGATAGAAATGTTACTAATACCTGAAGCAATGCCATCGAGACTGCTTATGATTTCCTGATTCACCTCTTCGGTATTAGACAGATCGGGCGCGGGAACGTCGTTAGCTACCAGCCCCTGAAAGGCAATGGTATTGCCAATGCCAAGAGTAGTTGTCGTCACGTTACCTGAAATAGTCAGGTCCCACAGCTCAAGTGACGATCCGCCGCTGTTGCCGTCTCCCGAAGAGCCACTGTCAGTCGGCGTTTCTCGAGCTTCCAGCGTTGACATAACAGAACTTATAGAACCCGCATCCACTATTGCATCGCCAAAAGCGCCACCCAACAGAAAGACATTGTTATCTGCAAATGCCAGATAGATTCCGGTCTGGGGATAGAACCTATACACATAA
>JAKSCP010000101.1 GCA_022360535.1 Pseudomonadales bacterium
CACCTGGCAAATCAATGGTAAGGCAAACCGAAGTGCACCCTGCAGCTTCAGCCCGTTGCAACATGGCAACGGTGTATTCCCAGCGCGTAGTTGGATATAGCTGATGCCAGATAGGCTGACCTTTCGCTTCGGCCACCGCTTCCACAGCCGTGGATGATTGGGTGGACAGCACCATATGATGACCTTTCGCACCTGCGGCCCGGGCGCTGCCTAATTCAGCTTCTGCGTGATAAGCACCCTGACTGCCTACGGGACAAAGGAAGATTGGTGATTCAGCATCAGCCCCGAGGAAACTCACTTTAGTATCGGTTTGACTGACATCCACCAGCCGTCTTGGTTTGATTTGGAACCTGGAGAAACCATCACGATTGGCACGTAAAGTGTCATCACTGTCGACACCGGTATTAAGATAGCCTAGATGGGCGGGCGGAATATTAGTGCGAGCTACTGCCTCCATTTCGAACACATTAATGACGTCACTGGGGTCTGTGAGCCGCTCACCCAGGGTTTCCTCCACTTCCTGAGCGAAAGCAGAGTAGTTTGTGAGGAGTGGGCTTGCCGCCAAATACTTCAGGAATTCTCGACGATGCGTCATGGGTGTCTCCTACTGCTGTTCTTTTTATAGAGAATGTCAGAAATGAGCACTAAACCTATCTAGCTCTCGAGCCCTTGTCCAGCACTGGCATGTGTTGACAGCCCTTCGCGCCTCATCTAGGCTGGCACAACCCATCTAATAAGGATAAATCAATGAAAAAGTTGCTGCTTGCTCCATTAGTTACAGTCATCGCAGGGGTTGGATCATCCGCATTTGCAGGCGATGCCTTCACACCAGACGAGGCATTTCAGACTATGCTCAAGCTTGAGGGCACCTGGTCTGGCGAAGCTCGCGTCGTACCTGTGGGCCAGAGTCCGGATGATGTTCAATCCGCACCCACCACCGTATCCTTTAAGAACATTGGCAATTCCTCAGTGATGCAAACCTTCGCTGCCGGCACTCCCGCCGAAATGGTGAGCATGTATCACCAGAATGGCAAAAACGAGTTAATCCATACCCACTACTGCGCTATCGGCAACCAACCTTCCATGGCTTTTGTCGAGACAAACGAAGCGGGCGTAATCGATTTTAAATTCACCGAAGGGACTAACATGGACGTTGAATCCGACGCTCATGCCCACCATAGCTGGATGCGTATCATCGACGAAGATACCTACGAAACCCGCACTGAGAACTGGGCGGGGGGCAAAGTTGTTTCCTATCGCCTGACTACGATGAAACGCGTGAAGTAAGTTTCTTCAGTTTCAACTTCGGAATAAAAAAGGCGCAACTGGTTGCGCCTTTTTTCATTGCAAGACACCAGTGAATTAGATGAAACGTCGAGAATTTATCTCCACATCTCTAGGCGGAATTGCCGCTCTCAGGTCTTCCTCTGGCTTTAGCGCAGAATCAACGCGGCTACAATCCAGCAACATCCGTAGCCAATTTCCACGTTTGGACACAGAAGTATTTTTGAATGCCGCAGGCGGAACACCCCTGGGCAACTTCGCTGAAACGGGAATGCAGAAATATCTGACCCTGATCAGAGAAGGACCGCAAGGTGGTACCCGTGGTTACTTCGATACAGTACTCGACGAAGTTGCCACTAAGTTTGCCCAATTAGTTGGTGCGCAAACAGACGAGATCGGATTCGTGGAATGTACTAAACGAGGGGAACAAATAGCGCTGGATAGTGTAGCCGAGAAACTCAATCGCGGCGGCAACATCGTAAGCAATGATCTGCATTTTTCTGGGTCACTGCACAATCTTGAAGGGCAACGTCGAACGGGGCGTGAGGTCAGGATTGTAAAGAGCGAAGATTATGCGGTCTCTGCTCAGCGAATGGCTGATCAAATTGACTCGAACACTGCCTTGGTTACTCTGTCTTTAGTCTCCAATGTTTCGGGTCACATTGAAGCCATAGCGGACATAGCCAGTGTCGCTCATGACCATGGGGCTTTGGTCTTCGCCGATATCATCCAGGCTGCTGGTGTAGTACCAATCGATGCCAAAACTATGGGAATCGACATCGCTGCCTGCTCCTCCTACAAGTGGTTATACGGAATACACGGCGCAGGATTTCTTTATGTAGCGCAGGAGCACCAGGGTACGTCCCTGCCGGATACCCTGTTTCCAGGCCGCGGCGTGCGTAACTATCCTCCATTCAGAAGCAAGGCAAACCCAGAGCAGTCCGACATTGCATTCAGAGCACCCACAACTGCCAGCCGCTATCAGCCTGGACATATAAATTATCTTGGCTATTGTGCGGCCTATGAAGGACTGAAATTTATTGAATCGATCGGTGTTGAACAGCTTCAAAGTCACAGTGTTGCACTGAATCGCAGGTTGCTGGAGCAACTGGACACTAGTAGTTTCGAAATCATGTCTCACCACCTGGATCAATCGCCAATCCTCACAGTGGCCACCAGCGAATTCGATACGCTTCGGGATCGACTTCGAAACTCCGATGTCAATGTCGGCATCGGTGGCGACAAATGGAATCAGATAAGAATCTCACCAGCGATCTACAATAACGAAAATGATATGGATAAACTTGCTGAAATACTGAGAACTGCGTGAATTAAAGCTTCCCAGTCAAGTTGTTAACAATGCGCCTCTGCCCGTAAAAGAATAATACTTTGGACTCAACTCTCAATTACGGCATCTTCTCTCTACTGCCTCTCGTCATTTCCCTTGGCACTGCCTTCGTAACCCGGAATGCGATTTTTGCCCTGCTGGCTGGCTGTATCGTTGGTGTACTGATGACTGGATTCGCTACTTTCGGTTGGCTCTTTAATCCAGTCTACATTTTCAGCGATCTGCTACAAAACGCCCTTAACGGTGACTTCATTTGGGTCAGCTTGATAGTCATTTTTATAGGCATCCTGTTTGAATTGTTTAAGGCTTCCGGTGTGATCACGAAATTCGCTGATGTGGTCTCCAGAAGTTGTCATACACCACGCCAGGTAAAAACCACCACCTGGGCCCTGGGCTTTGTGGTCGTCGATGACTACTTCAGCCCACTGATGGTTGGCCCTATTATGCGCCCATTATCGGACAAAGCTCTGGTGTCCCGAGAAAAACTGGCTTATTTGCTCGACTCAACTACGGCTTCTGTTTGCGTATTGATCCCTTTTATGTCCTGGGGCGCCTACCTAGCCGGATTAATCGCTGCCGAAGGTGGTCCGGTTGCCGGGCTCGAACAGGCGATCTCCGTCTTCGCCAATGCGATTCTGTATAACTTCTATCCTATGCTGGCATTGCTGCTGGCTCTGTTGGTGAGTCTGGAAGTCATGCCCGATATTGCATTGATGCGAAGGGCCGAACAGCGCTCCAGCATTGAGGGTAAAGTACTGCGAGATGGCGCAGTGCCCATGGTCAGTGATGAGGGCTCTGATCTTTTTGCACAACAAAGAGACGGCGCTTCCCTGCTGATTGATCTGCTGGTCCCTATTTGTATTGTATTTGGTACGGTTCTCATTAGTTATTTCGTGTTCGGCAACATGAAGATCGCTGAAGCGTTTATGCTCGCAGTGTTTTACCTGAGCATTTCCTTATACTGGCAACAAGTCATCCCCAACCTCAATGCATTGATAGACGTTGGGATGCGCGGCATTAAAAGTGTGATGCCAGCGATAGTTTTAATGGGCTTAGCCTATGCCATTAATGATCTGACCCGCGACTTGCAGGCCGCTGACTACATTCTGCAAACTTTCTCATCGTTGATGACCCCTGCCCTGTTCGTTGCTGCCACGTTTTTGGTTACCAGTTTAATCTCGTTTTCAACAGGCACCAGTTGGGGAGCCTATGCCCTGATGATTCCTTTTGTTCTGCCCATTGCCTATAGCTTCAGCGGTGACGTGGCCACCGATCCCCTTGTCTATAAGGCCATCGCAGCGGTAGTAGGAGGCGGTATCTTCGGCGATCACTCATCCCCCGTTTCTGATACCTCGGTCTTATCCTCTGTTGGCGCCGGTAGCGATCATATGGATCATGTGATTACACAATTACCTTATGCTCTCATTGCGGGAGTACTGACCTTAGCCATCTACCTGGTGATCTGAATCTGACAACGACCAGCCAATGATCTCTAATCGAATTCGAACAGAAGCACGAGAACAAAACTGAGTACCAGTCATCCTCGACTTAATGATTGTGATAATCGGCTTGTTTACAAGCCTGCAGGTTGATACATGGTGGCAGGAAGACGGCGAGCTCAGCCTGCCAGAACCAGAGCCCGAAGGCGGTGTGATAAATCTGCTGGGCACCAGAGAATTCAGAAATATCGTGACTTAAAAATGTTATTCAGCTCGCGCCATCTACGATCTTCATATTGGGATGATGGAGATCAACGAGGAATTGTTAGAGTTCCTGCAGACTGAATTAGCGCGTTAATGCACTAGTTAATGCACCAAGAAGCGTTCGATACTTTCCACTGTTTCTTGCTTGCGGGTCAGCATGAATAAATGTCCACAATCGAAAGATTCAAGCGTGGCGTTGGGAATGCGGTC
>JAKSCP010000106.1 GCA_022360535.1 Pseudomonadales bacterium
GGCGAGATGCGATGGCATTTTCAGTTCACGCCACACGACACCCATGACTGGGATGCCAATCAGATTCCTGTCCTGGTGGATGGTGAATTCGAAGGGGAAGAACGCAAACTGCTGGCCCTGGCCAATCGCAATGCGTTTTATTATTTGCTGGATCGGGAAACGGGCGAGTTTTTGCTAGGGGAAGAATACTCCTATCAAACCTGGGCGGAAGGCATTGATGAGAACGGTCGACCGATCGTGTTACCCAACACCGATCCAACCCGCGAGGGTAATTTAGTATGGCCAAGCTTGCAGGGCGCCACCAACTGGTTCTCGCCTTCTTATAACCCCAACACGGAACAACTGTTCGTGCCCAACCGGCGCATGGGGGCCATCTATTTCAAAGCTGATGTGGAATATGAGCCGGGCATGCCCTTTTTAGGTGGCGGCGAGCAACCACTGGACGGCGACGATGCTTCCGGCGCGATTCTTGCGCTGGATGTGATGACCGGCGAACAGCAGTGGGAATTTGAATTGCAGACGCCGTTGTGGTCTGGAGTGATGGCTACTGCTGGCGGATTAGTCTTTGGCTCCAGTAACGAAGGCAACTTCTTTGCCCTGGATGCGGAAGACGGCGATCCTTTATGGTTCTTTAATACCGGTGCCCACATTCGCACTAATCCCATGGGCTTTGCGGTGGATGGCAACCAACGGGTCGCCATTATCGGTGGGCAAACCTTATTCGTGTTTGGACTGGAGTAATCACACACCAACAATGCGTACCTGTGGATTTCGGCTATGGATTTTTGCTAGCGCTTTTGTCTGGCTAACACCCGGGGCCGCCCAAGAATTTATCCCCAATCCAGAGATCACTGTTTCTGGTTCTTCCAGCGTAGATGAGGACCTTATACACTGCCTCGATGTACACAACATGGAAGTCAAACTTCTTGGTGAACGGGTAGTCGCACCAAATCCACTGTTTGCTGACTCACCTCTTCCATACACTGAACTTCGTTACTCTTGGAAGGCTCAAGTCGACAACACCTGCAACTCCCAACTCATCACTACCTTGTCTCTGTCCAGGTCGTTCACCAGACCATTCACAATATTTTATGCAAACCCAAGGATTGTTCTGGAACCCCAGTCTTCCGATAACATTCTCCGTGGTAATGGTGTTATCAACGCCAGCGATTTCTCTCCATTTGGCACATTTCAGTTGAGGTTGACAGCCATATCGGAGTCGGACCCTGAATTTTTCTCCTGTATTGAAGCTCGCGCACTCGATCCGATATCGCTGTTTCCAGTGCCGCCAGGCGAGAGTCAATCATTTAGTGAACTTTCCTGGGGTGTCGACCTGATTAACCACTGCGATATTCGATTCGACGCATCGGGCATTATTGGACTAATTGATGACGAGGGGTTCCTTCTCAACTGGGCAGAAGACCGAGATGTCATCGTGCCAGCTGCCGGGACCGGGAAAGCGAGGGATCTTGTATTATTTCCTTCCACTGACATAAACGGCTATGCGACAACAGTTGCACTAGCAAACCAGGGACGAAGCCCTTCCGGCAACTCTACCACCATAACAAGATGGTTAGAGAGTGCCACAGTGGTGCTGAGCACTGACACAAATCTCGTATCTCTTGATGCCGAAATTGGTAGTGTTGGTTATTTTCAATTTGATTTTGTAAGAAGACCTGATCTTGGTGCTGACGTCTATCAGATAGACGACGCCAGCTTTGGAAAACTTAGTGGCAGGCCTGTTGTTTCCACAGTTTATAGTGAACTCACCAGTAGTCTGGTTATCCCCTCTTTAGAACTCGACGACAACGTGCTCGTTAGCAATGCCACGTTCGAATTATTCGATACTGAGCAATTGCTGTTTCGACTGGTGTCCTTCGATAGTGCCGAAGATAGAGAAGGTGCATTTGATCAAAGCCCTTTCGGAAATTGCCTGTTTGTCTCTGGTGCAGATTCTACCTGGGAACGGCAAGCGGACGACAATTACCGCATAACCTGGGACATCACAGCCAACAATGAATGCAATTTCGACCATAGAATGCGAATCGGATACCAATTGCTCAATCAAGATGACATGATCCTTTTCTCATGGCGAGGGTTTAATCGAAGAACAATAGAAGGTAAGTCTTTCGGCGTCAGGGTCGGTGGTTCTCCTATCTTGGATATTTCCAACTTGCCAGCTATTCCGGTCAGGGAAAAGTTCATGATGGTAGACGAAGGCCGACCAATTACGCTGAGGCCATTCTAGAATAAGAAACTAGTTGAATTAGGAGGGCGGCAGTAATGTTGCATTGTTTAAAATCTGATTCACTATCAAGGCGTACAACATTTATTGTAATGCTGTTTGCGCTTTCAGCGAACACAACTGCCCAGCAAGACGTCGTCGGTGACTGGCCCTATTTCGGTGGCAACAATTCCTTCAATCGTTACTCAGCCCTGGATCAAATCGATGCATCCAATGTAGACGAGTTAGAGATCGTCTGGCGTCGAGATGCCACAGCAGCTGGTCTGAGAGAACAATATGACGGGCTGCAACACACCAAAAACCTGCGTGCGACTCCGGTCATGATCGACGGTGTGTTGTATGCCCAAAATGCATTCGGCCTGGTGGAAGCCTTTGATCCCGCAACTGGCGAGACAATTTGGACTCAACAACCTTATGAAGACACTTTACTGGAAGCGGCCGGTATCAGTTCGCGCGGCATTGCGCATTGGGATCAAGGACTGGACCAACGCTTACTGACTGTACGTGGCCAATACCTTTACGCATTGAATCCGCAGACGGGGGATACCTTTCCCGACTTTGGTCGCGAAGAGCCCGGTCGAGTAAAACTATCTTCTAATGAAAGTGATTCCAATAACTTTGCACTTACCACGTCACCACTAGTGATTGGAAACATCGCGGTGCTCGGTGGGTTTTTAAATGGTGCAGGCGACGGTGGCACGCGCAAAGAAGCAGCTCCGGAGAATATACGTGGTTTCGATGTACGTACCGGTGAGCAGGTGTGGGAGTTCAGTGTTGTACCCCGCCCTGGCGAGTTTGGTTATGACACCTGGGGCGATGGTTCCGCTGAATACTCAGGCGATCTCGGTTCATGGTGTTGCCTGTCTGCTGATGCTGAATTAGGAATAGTCTATGTACCTTTAGGTGCACCCACATCTGCATATTATGGTGGCCATCGACCTGGCGACAACTTGTTTGCCAACAGTCTAGTGGCATTGGATGCAGAAACCGGTGAACGTATCTGGCACTTTCAAATGATTCATCACGATCTATGGGAATACGACAACTCCAGTCCACCCATCCTTGGCGAGATTACGGTTGCGGGGGAAACTGTTCAGGCAGTAATGCAGGCCAACAAGAATGGCTTTGTTTATGTGTTTGATCGCGCGACGGGCGAGCCAGTTTGGCCCATCGTTGAAACGCCTGTACCGCAATCCATAGTGGAAGGCGAATCCACCTCAGCGACCCAACCCATACCGAGCAAGCCACCGGCTTTTGATCGCCAGGGAATCAGCGAAGACGACTTAATAGATTTTACACCCGAGCTTCGCAGGGAGGCGCTGGAACTGGTTGCCGACTTTACCCTGGGTCCACTATATACACCGCCTTCACCTTGGACGGACGGCGGTAACCAGGGAACCCTCACTGTGCCCGATGCCTGGGGAACAGGTAATTGGAATACCGGGGCGTTTGATCCTGAAACAGGTTTCTACTACGCAGTGTCCTACACCAACCCGGGCAATCTCGGTATCGCGCCAACTACAACCAACGGTGCAACGATGACTCATTCCATTGCCCGTGGCTCTCCCGATGCACCAGATATTCAGGGCATACCCTTGGTCAAACCACCCTATGGTCGTATCACTGCCATTAACATGAACCGTGGCGAGTTGGCATGGACTGTGGCAAATGGAGATGGGCCTCGCGATCATCCTCTGTTAAGAGAACTTGATCTTCCACCTTTGGGCACTCCAAACCGGCCTGCACCGCTTCTTACCAAAAGCTTATTGTTTGTCGGTGAAGGAAGTGACGCTGTTATTGGTACGGTTCCTGGTGGCGGCGGTGCCTACGATGATGCCGATAGTGGCTTCGATGAATCCTGGCGCTGGGGAACTGCATTTCGGGCCTATGACAAAGCTAATGGCAGTACTGTTTGGGAAATAGACCTGCCCGCCGGCACCACAGGTGCTCCTATGACCTACATGCACGAAGGTAAACAATATGTCGTAGTACCGGTTTCATCCCGAGAAGCGGAACCTGAATGGGTAGCGCTAGCACTACCTTAAATGCTCATCAGCTTACCGGTTTCCTACCGTGATATTGATTGATCGCTATTGGCAGGTGCTGATCTCAGTCGAAGATCCCATCGTAACTAGCAATACCTATGGGACAAATCACTTCTCTTTTTGCGCATAAAGTCGCTGGCATTGTCGAAGACTCCATCGAAAGGTCTGCGCTGCTTGCATGGATTGGCATCGATCCTGACGCTCCGGTCGACCCGTCAGTCATGGTAAGCGATAGTGATTACTATGATTTTCTGGAAAAAATCGCGAGAGCAGAACAGGCCGGTCACACACTTGGCTTACGGGCGGGCAACTCGATGCGCTGTGACGACTACGGCGCCTTTGGCCTGGCCTGGAAATCAGCTTCAACTCTTCGCGGTTCACTCAATCGTGCAGAACGCTATTCGCGGGTACTCACCAGTGTTGCAAGTAACACGATGGAACCAACCAAAGGTGGTGCCTTTGCTCATCTGAATCGCGAAGGAGAAAGAAGACTTGGATCGCGTCTTTCCAATGAGGCAACTATCGCCAGTATGTTCACCATAGGCCAGGAAGTTATTGAAGAGCCAATGAATCTGCTGGGTGTTTATTTCAAGCATTCTGCACCGGCAGTGATAGCAGACCACGAAGAATTCTTCGGTTGCCCCGTACACTTTGATACTGATCGAGACGCACTATTGATTTCCCAGGAATCCCTGGATACATCGACCAAGCTAGGCGATCCGGGTATCGCCAGGTTCTTTGATACCCATCTCGAAGCAGAGCTGGCGCAGTTTGATGATGACAGTGCATTGGACAAACGTGTGAAGATTCAAATTTCCCAGGCATTGAGTGAAGGAGTGCCAAACATCTCAGACATCGCCAGTAATCTGGCCATGAGCGGACGCAGCCTGCAAAGAAAACTGTCCGAGCACGGCCAGTCTTTCCAATCGCTGGTAGATGACGCAAGACGGGAGCTCGCTGAGCGTTTGTTGGCTAACAGTAATCATTCTCTGGCTGACATTGCCTTCTTGACTGGCTTCTCTGAACAAAGCTCCTTCAACCGCGCCTTCAAGCGCTGGGCGGGTCAAACCCCCCGCTCCTTCCGACTGTCAATTCAGGCAGAATAACCTGTCTCGCAAATTGGCAGCTTCTGCCAAAAACCTGGCGGCAGCGGTCAATAGCTGAAGTCTCCAAACACCTAAGCTAGTCCTCAAGTTATTCATCAATTAACTCTGAGGAGAAATACTATGCAAGCACAAAAAACTGAAAATCAGGATCAAGCACTCACTCTGGTGATAGGTGGCACCGGTAAGACGGGCCGACGTATCGTGGAGCGGCTGCAAGCCAAAGGCGTTCCAATTCGTGTTGGCTCCCGGTCGACAACTCCCGCATTTGATTGGAACAATGAATCGAGCTGGGCCCCGGCTCTCGAGGGCGTGCAATCGGTCTATATCAGCTATGCATCGGACCTCGCTGTACCTGGTGCCAC
>JAKSCP010000096.1 GCA_022360535.1 Pseudomonadales bacterium
CGTTGTCGACTTTAACGCCATCAGTCGCATCAACACTCAGAGCCGAACCTTGAACGCTTTCAACTTCTGCGGTTTGACCTGCGATATCAGTTGACATGATCTTGCCCGGAACCACATGGTAAGTAAGAACAGCAACCAGCTGGTCTTTGTTTTCAGGCTTGAGAAGGCTTTCAACAGTACCTTCTGGCAGTGCAGCAAACGCTTCATCAGTTGGTGCGAATACAGTGAAAGGACCATCACCTTTCAATACGTCAACCAGACCAGCGGCTTGCACAGCAGCAACCAGGGTATTGAATTGGCCAGCAGCGACCGCAGTATCTACGATATCCTGCGCCTTGAGCTGCACACTAGTGAAAGCTAATGGCAGTACCGCAAAAAGTGCGAGACTAATGCGTCGAAATCTCGACATTGGAAACCTCCAACAGTATAAAATAATAAATAAATAACTAACAACAGCACCCTCTACAACGGAGACCTAAACTGTTCAGATCACTCTGCCCCCTCAAAAAAATCGATTATTTTTCTGCACAAGAATTTATTTTAAAAAAATGAACCAAGGCACTAATCACTTCGTAGTAAACTCCTTGCTGTGATGAACGATCCTTCCACAACAGGCTCAATTCTTATTTCAGGGGCCAGCGGTTTGCTGGGTTCTGTTGTGACACGAGCGCTAGAAGCTGCAGGCTATCGTGTCTATCCCCTGAGCAGAGTGTCTGCTTCAGCCCCCTTCTTTTACGATCAGGCAAATGGAAGTATGCAGCTGAGTGAAGATATCCCCTTAACGGCAGTGATAAACCTGGCTGGCGCGAGCATTGCAGACGGCCGCTGGACGCAGAAACGCAAGAACACCATCTGGCGAAGCCGAGTGGAAACCACTCAGAAACTTTGCGAGGCGTTGAGCAAACTGCCTAACAAGCCCGGCGCGCTGTTATCTGCTTCAGCCATTGGCTTCTACGGCGCTGATCGTTATCAGCCCGCCGCTGAGGACGCCCCTGCGGGCAATGATTTTCTCGCAGATCTTTCTGTTGCCTGGGAACAGGCTACTGAATCTGCGCAAAATGCTGGAATTCGAACGGTCGCCCTGCGGTTTGGCTTAGTCCTGAGTGCAGCGGGCGGGGTGTTAACCAATCTCATCATGCCTCTTGGCCTGGCAGTGGTTGGCAGACTTGGCAACGGCAATCATCTCCAAAGCTGGATCAGCATTGATGATGCTGTCGCCATCATTCTGCTATGCCTGGAAAACGAATCTTTCTCCGGCGCCCTCAATGTGGTCGCTCCGGAAGTCGTGAGCAATAGAGAGTTCGCTGACACCATGAGCCAGGTCTGGAGAAGACCTCAGTTACCACCAATGCCTGCGGCAGTCGTCCGGCTGATGTTTGGAGAGGTCGCTGATGCTGCTTTGTTAGCCAATTCAAATATCAGGAGCACACGACTGCAGGAGTTAGGCGTGAATTTGCAACATCCCAGCCTGCGTGAAGCCTTGACTGCTGCAAGAACAGCTTAAGTATTCACAAGAAGGCAGGGTTTATCCGGCCTCTGCTAACGACGCTTGTAGATGCCTCGAAAAGCGCTTTCCCAACTGACCCCGTTGTCCCGCGATATTTCGATCAATTGCAAGATATTGCCATCATCCTGGCGACTAAGCGTCGTACGATCGAGAATAGTTTCTTCACCAAGCGGGTAGCTGCCTTGAAACTGCACTGACTCTCCAAGCTCGAAATCCACCAGCTCTTTTTCTTTGGTGCCTCCAGGTAGCAGCGCCTGGCCGCTTATCCATAGCTGTTGCAGCTTGCCGTTTTGCGGACTGATATAAAACACGCTGATACCGACTCCACCGTCAACGCCTTGCCAGCGTTCCTGTACCACACAACCATTTAACAAACGAAAGATCGTATTGCGACCCAGCGGTTCACCGACTTCGTTCTCGACCCGCCATTCACCAAACCAAAAATCCAACAACGCAAGCTGTTCGTTGCCGCTGCAATTCAGTTGTGCCCGTACCGAAGAAGGCTGTATTAACACCAGGAAGAACAGTGCTGCGGAGTATGTACTCCATTTGCCAATCATTGTCCGTGCTTCCTTTAGTGTGCTCTTGTTTTCGATTACGGATCGGCGGCAGATTCCTCTGCGGCACCAGGGCGCCAGGCCCGGACACGACGCACCCAAACCAACACCGCGGCAACAAGCCCATAGATTGCCGCCGTACTGGGGTCACCTACGCCGCTAGTCAGATGCGCCCAAACCGCTACGGACATAATAACCAGAATAATGAAGCCACCATAGCTTGCCGTTAAGGGATAGAGCAATAGCAGTGCACCCAGTACCTCAAAAACAGCCGTGATAAAGAGCAGATCACTGCTGACCCCAAATATCTCGAATCGCCTGCCCCAGCCATCTGGATCCAGAAATTTAGCAATTCCGGAGTAGCCGATACCTGCAGCCAGGGCCACAGTAAAAAACCAGATCGTGCCATTCTTAACTTTTTCCATAGAACGAACCTCTTTTGTTATTACATACTAGACCGGTGACTGAGGAATTCGTCTCAGTTTGAAAAAAACCAGCAAAGGGATTCAGGCAAAGTGACGTATCTATAAGGTAATAGGTGCTACACTAGCCTCAACACCGCTTAACAGGACTTAACGAGAACCCCGCCAATGAATCGAATTAGCATTCTGCTGTCGTCAGCTGTCCTCGCGCTCGCAACCACCGCCGCGGCAGACACTCGCGACAACGCCATCACACTGTTTGATTTCGCCGAGGAAACTTTTCCGGAATTATTGCCAGCTCCCAGCCCCGAATTGCAAGAAATACAGGGTTACTATGTTAAGGAGTATTCTTCAGGCATTTATCTGGCCGTACTCGGAGACAATATCTGGGCTTCCGGCGACTATCTGGGCCCTGAGCTACAGTACATTGGCACGCTTCAGGATTTCATCGCCGATATGTTAATGGAAACCGATATCAGCGATGCACTACTTACCAATCGTCGACCCATTTGCAGCTTCTACGCTGACAACACATTCTCATCCGTAAGAGATGTGCAACGAAATCTTCTGTTTTCTGGCTCTTTAACCATCACCGTCGACGGATCGGAATGTGTCTTCGATTCCAACAACATTCCCAATCACGACTTTAATGATGGAACTGCCTCTTTCGCGACCGATGTTGACGAGCGACCAACAGAATTAAGAATTCCGCTTGAACCAACGTTTGCCAATGAGCCTACCCAACTATCTCTGGTGACCGACAACGCGGTTTTTCTGAATGGTGTA
The DNA here is from genome assembly GCA_022360535.1 of Pseudomonadales bacterium. Taxonomy (GTDB): domain Bacteria; phylum Pseudomonadota; class Gammaproteobacteria; order Pseudomonadales; family Pseudohongiellaceae; genus UBA9145. The sequence goes on from JAKSCP010000096.1 coordinate 3,273, forward strand.
AAGCTGGATCTGCTGGCGGCGGCTTGCTACAACGTGGGTGACGAGAAAATTGGCTGTGATGACATCGATCAACCGTGGCGCTTCGACCCCATGAGCCCACTGAATAATTTTGGTACTGACTCTAATAACGCGCACACTCAGCCGGATGGTACCTATCACTATCACGGCAACCCGATGGCGCTGTTTGACCAGGAGCCAAATGCGGAATCGCCGGTGATTGGTTTTGCGGCGGATGGGTTTCCAATATTTGGCACCTACATAGATGACAACGGCA
>JAKSCP010000172.1 GCA_022360535.1 Pseudomonadales bacterium
CTGGCAAACATGCCCACCGCAGATTCTGAAGTACGAGCGGAAATAGAGGACATGGCGGCCGCATCCGGTTGGGAGTCGGTGCATCAGAGGCTGGCAGAGGTAGATCCCGAATCGGCCGCGCGCATTCACCCCAACGACCCCCAGCGGCTGCAGCGAGCACTGGAAGTGTTCCTGATAACGGGTAAATCCTTATCGGAACATCACCGGGAGGAGAAATTGGCCGCAATCGGTCAGGAAGATGATTTGCCCTACCAGTTAGCCTGGTTTGCAATCCAGCCGGCAGACCGGGTCGTATTACATGAGAGAATTGGCCAACGTTTCCATCAGATGTTGACCGACGGATTTGTCGATGAAGTGCAGAATCTGTTTAATCGTGGAGACCTAACCGACTCACTTCCCTCAATAAAATCAGTAGGTTATAGACAAGTATGGCAATATCTGACCGGCGAATTGGACTATGATGGCATGGTGGAAAAGAGTATCATTGCCACCCGGCAACTCGCTAAGCGTCAATTGACCTGGTTGCGCAGCTGGCCTGACTTACAGCCACTCGGCGAGTCCCCGACCAATTCCATCGAGCGCATCTTGAATTACGTGGATTCCAACTCAATATAGACCTTATCTCAGCGTGGAGCGGGAAGATTTTGGTGTGTTGAGGGTTTTTTGAGAGAGTTTCTCGAACTTTATTGGGCATACCCCAGTCACACTAGAGTACTAACGCGATTTGGCCCGTTTACAGCAGCGGGCGTTCCTTGAAATGGCGGGCTTTCGGGTCGCTGGATTCAAGATATCTTAGAAAGTTAAGGAGAAAAAAAATGTCCAAAGGACATACGCTACAAGACCCCTTCCTGAATGTACTACGGAAAGAGCGCATTCCGGTGTCAATTTATCTGGTGAGCGGAATTAAACTGCAGGGACAGATCGAATCCTTTGACCAGTTTGTCATTTTGCTGAAGAACGCTGTAAGCCAGATGGTGTACAAGCATGCCATCTCCACTGTTGTGCCGGCACGCATGGTGAAAGTCCCCATGCAGGGTCAGAACGACTCCGGCGAAGAGGGAGGCGGCGAACCAGGGAACTCCTGATTCGAGGTTTTGATTGTTTTTTGAAAGGCCGGACTCCGGCGAAGTCTCAATTCTCGTTCACATCACGATTGATTCAGAGTCAGAACGAGACGACCCATCTGAATTTGAAGAACTCGCGCTATCTGCAGGCGCGATGCCGGTGGATTACATCACCGGCACGCGTCGGCAACCCTCCCCAAGTTATTTTGTCGGTACAGGAAAGCTTGAAGAGATCGCGGAAGCTGTGCGCGCTCACAAAGCGGAGCTCGTGCTCTTCAATCACGCCTTGTCGCCCAGCCAGGAACGCAACCTGGAGAAGCATTTGAACTGTCGGGTGTTGGATCGCACCGGATTAATCCTGGATATCTTTGCGCAACGTGCGCGGAGTCATGAAGGTAAGCTGCAGGTGGAGCTGGCGCAGTTGCAACATCTAAGCACCCGCCTCAAGCGTGGCTGGACCCACCTTGATCGACAGAAAGGAGGTATCGGGCTGCGAGGTGCGGGAGAAACTCAGCTCGAGTTGGACCAACGCATGATCCGGCAACGCATAAAGTCCATCAACAAGAGCCTGGACAAAGTGCGAGGGCAGCGCGAACAAGGGCGGCGGGCACGTAAGCGAGCAGAAATTCCTACTGTGTCGTTAGTGGGTTACACCAATGCTGGAAAGTCCACGCTCTTCAACAACATCACCGAAGCCCAGACCTATGCTGCAGATCAATTGTTCGCCACTCTGGATTCAACCCTTCGCCGCATAAACCTGCCAAACTTTGGAGCGACTATCGTTGCAGATACTGTCGGCTTCATCAGTCATCTTCCACACCAATTAGTAGAAGCATTTCGCGCTACCCTAGAAGAGACAGCTTCAGCCAATTTATTGCTGCATGTGGTGGATGGGGCGAATGAAGAGCATACTCATTTGATGGACGAAGTTAATGCGGTATTGCGAGAAATCGACGCGCAGTCCGTAACCCAGCTGCAAGTGTTCAACAAGATCGATCTGTTGCCGGATGTGCAGCCGCATATCCAACGCAATGGCGAAGGCAAACCTTTTCGGGTTTGGTTATCTGCAAAGACAGGCGAAGGATTGGATTTGCTAGAGCAAGCGATGACCGAGCTACTGGCTGGTACACAAGTCCGCGAAGAAGTTTTGTTGCGACCAGATCAGGCACGACTGCGCAGCCAACTGTATGCCAAAGAATTCGTGGAAAGCGAAAACATCGATGAATCTGGAAACTATCATCTTGAACTACGCATGCCTGAGGCGGAATTTAGCCGACTGCTGGCTCAGCAAGAGCTGGTGTCGTTAAACCCGTCGGCAGGCGAGGAAGCTCAGCAATTCTGGGCGGAGAAAGAGTTAACTGAGAAGGCAAAAGACGAGCAATTAGCGGAAGTTAACGCCGCAAAATACTGTGTTAACTAGCGATAATTGGATAAAATCGTCGTTCTGCCTCTGAAAAAGCTATGGAGAAACCAATGGCTTGGAATGAACCTGGAAACAACGGCAAAGACAACGACCCTTGGGGTGGTGGTCGACGTGGTGGTGGAGACCAGGGTCCACCTGACATCGACGAAGTCATCAAAAACCTCACCAAGAAATTCAACAGTCTGTTCGGCGGAGCAGGCGGCGGTGGCGCCGGCACAAGTAGCGGGCAGCCATCTGGTGGCATGTCCCCCGGTCTCCTGGCCGGCATGGTGGCGGTCGCTGCCATTATCTGGGGATTCTTAGGCTTCTACATGGTTGATGAAGCCGAACGAGGTGTAGTGCTGCGTTTCGGGCGCGTGCTCGATACTGTTGTGCAGCCTGGTCTGCACTGGAACCCACCGATTGTCGATGAAGTAAACCTGGTCAATGTGTCTGAATTGAACGCAAAGACTTACGACAACCGCGCCATGCTAACAACCGATGAGAATATCATCGACATCACGGTGACCGTACAGTATCGCATCGAAGATCCGGTCAACTATGTCATTGCAGTATCTGATCCAGAGCGAAGTCTCGACAATGCAGCAGAGTCTGCGATTCGTCATGAAGTTGGCAGCAACTTTATGGATCAAATACTGACGACCGGACGTGAACAGATGGCGGCATCCGTTGAAGAGCGGTTGCAGGAATATATGGGCATCTATAATACGGGTATTCGTGTGGCGCGGGTTAACGTTGTCGATGCACAACCACCCGATGCGGTGCGCCCAGCATTTGATGATGTGATTCGTGCCCGAGAGGATGAGCAACGTGCTCAGAACCAGGCTCAACAATACGCTAACCAGCGTATTCCTGAAGCACGCGGTGAGGCTCAGCGCCAAATTGAGCAAGCCAATGCTTACAAGCAGGAAGTGATTGCGAAAGCCGAAGGTGAGGCTTCTCGCTTTAATCAGCTTTTCATAGAATATGAGAAGGCGCCAGAAGTCACACGTCAGCGCTTATATATAGATGCTATGCAAGATGTGATGACGGCAAGTAGCAAGATCATGATCGACGTGGAAGGCGGCAGCAATATGCTGTACGTGCCGCTGGACAAGATCCTTGAGCAAAATGCTTCTGCTCCAGGTCGCCTGGCCTCTGGGTCAACCCAGGAGCTGCGAGATCTGGCCAATCAGCTAGCCCCTTATCTCCAAGGGCCCTCATCCTCGTCTACGGCGGTTGATCGATCGCGCTTGAATTCAGGCCGAGGAGGTCGTCAATGAAAAATTTCATCGCTGTTGGGTTAGTATTTCTGGTACTGCTTCTTGCAGGTAACTCACTCTTCGTCGTGAAAGAGACTGAACGTGCAGTCATGTTGCAGTTTGGTGAGTTAGTCAACAACGACATCCAGCCTGGGCTACATATAAAGATTCCCTGGGTGAACACGGTGCGTAAATTTGACGCCCGAATTCAAACCGAAGATTCGCCTGCTGAACGTTTCCTCACTTTGGAACAAAAGGCTCTGGAAGTGGACTCCTATGCAAAGTGGCGAATAGTTGATGTGGGACAGTTTTATGTTTCAACCCGAGGTAACGTCGGTACCGCAGGTAGCTTGCTATCTGAACGAATCAACGACGGCCTTCGTGATCAGATTGGTGCACGTACTCTAATCGAAGTAGTTGCGGGTGAGCGTGATGAGCTGATGCTTGCGTTGACTGAAGATCTGAATACTACGACAGCTTCTGATATTGGTATTGAGGTCATCGATGTGCGTGTGAAGCGAATCGATTTGCCGGATGATGTGCGGTCTTCTGTTTACGATCGGATGATTACAGAACGTAATCGCGAAGCTCAGGAACTGCGTTCGCGCGGCGAGGAGTTAGCAATCGGTATTCGTGCCGATGCCGACCGTCAGGCGGTAATCTTCGAAGCAGAAGCGTATCGCGATGCTGAGCGCATCCGCGGTGAAGGTGATGCAGAAGCAACCGGTATCTATGCAGATGCATATAGCAGAGACACTGAGTTTTATGCCTTTGTGCGGAGTTTAAACTCTTATAAGGAGACATTTAGTTCCAAGGGCGACGTGCTGCTGCTGGATCCAGAGAGTGACTATTTCAAGTACCTCAAAGACGGGGTGCCAGTACAGTAAAGCAATATGAACAGCTTGGTCTTACAGCAAACCCAAAAGATCAGACCAAGCACAACTAAAATCCATCAACACCATAGAGAACCTGAATCGCAAACTGCGATTCAGGTTTATTTTTGTGGACTGTTTATAACAAGAATAAGCAACCTGTTTACAAAGAAATTACTGATATCGGAAACGCATGTGGCATGAGCTGGCGATAGCTTTTTGTTTGATGCTGGTGATCGAAGGCATATTGCCTTTCATCGATCCCAAACGTTGGCGACGAATGCTCATGATGATGGACCAGGTAGATGATACAAGTATGCGGCTTATCGGTCTGGCGAGCATGCTAACAGGGATGATCCTCCTGTTAATTATTAACTGAGTAGAGACTAATCAAAGAAGCGGAACCAACATGACTTCTGCAAAGCGCTGGCTTTTGCCTGACGGTGTTGAAGAAATACTGCCGGCTGAGGCAAACAAACTGGAATCCTTGCGTAGAGAGCTCCTCGATCTTTACCGGTCTTGGGGGTATGAGCTCGTGATTACGCCACTTATCGAGTTTCTTGATTCCTTGTTAGTAGGCACCTCTCAAGACCTCGACATTCATACTTTCAAAATTACCGATCAACTTAGCGGCCGAATGATGGGAATTCGCGCCGATATCACTCCGCAAGCTGCGCGTATCGATGCGAACTGCCTCAACAGAGAAGCACCAGTCCGACTCTGTTATTCCGACAATGTATTGCACACCAAACCCAGGGGGTTGATGACTTCCAGAGTACCGATCCGTATTGGGGCAGAGCTCTACGGGCATTCCGGCGTTAGCTGCGATATCGAACTTATTTGTCTTATGTTGGAAACTTTGCGAGTAGTTGGGGTAGATGATTGTCGAATCGTACTGGGCCATGTGGGTATCTTTCGCTCATTGCTCGCTGAAGCGAATCTGGAGTCCGAAACTGAGCAGCGACTCTTCGATGCAGTGCAACGCAAGGCATACGATGAAATCGATGCTGTGGTAGCAGATGCGGTTACTGACACAGATTTGCAGGAAAGCCTCCGGCAACTGACACGTTTGGGCGGCGACGAGAGTGTGTTAGAGCAAGCTAAGACCGTATTTGCTAATGCATCTGAAGCGGTTCAGGCTGAGCTGGGCGAGTTGGTAGCGATAGCAGAAGGCGTGAAACAGCGTAATCCGCACACTGTGCTGGGCTTTGATCTCTGCGAACTCAGAGGCTATGCCTACCACACTGGAATAGTGTTTGCGGCTTATACCCCAGGCTACGGCAGAGCGGTTGCCAAAGGTGGTCGCTACGATGATATCGGTGAGGTGTTTGGTCGAGCGCGACCAGCGTCAGGTTTTGACAGTGATCTGAAGACACTGGCGAAACTGACCAATCGAACATTCCCATTGGCCAAGGGCATTCTCGCACCGCTGGATGACGACCCTGACTTACTTACCGTTGTGAGCAAGTTGCGCCAGGCTGGTGACATTGTCATTCAGCAGCTGACAGTCGAGGAGGCTGGCGCTGAGGAATGTGCAGCTATGAATTGTGATCGAAGAATCGTAAAGCAGGGCGACGATTGGGTCGTCGAAACAGTCGATTGAATGGGCTGTAAGGTTATTCACTAGTATTGAGAGAAATTGAGAGAACAGGAAGTTAATTGGCATGGCTAAATCTGTAGTGATACTGGGTACGCAGTGGGGCGACGAAGGCAAAGGAAAGATTGTCGATCTGCTCACTGATCAAGCAGTTCTGGTTGCGCGATTTCAAGGCGGCCACAATGCTGGCCACACCCTTGTTATTGATGGTCAAAAAACAGTTCTTCATTTGATTCCATCTGGTGTTCTTCGGGAGAACGTGCATTGCATCATTGGCAATGGTGTTGTGCTTAGCCTTGAGGCGTTAATGACGGAGATTCATGAACTGGAGGAGCAGGGCGTGCCTGTTCGTGAACGCCTGAGTATTAGCGGCGCTTGCCCACTGATCCTTCCTTCTCATGTGCGCCTCGATCAGGCGCGGGAATCGCAACAAGGTAGTAAGAAACTTGGTACTACCGGTCGAGGTATCGGTCCAGCTTATGAAGATAAAGTAGCCCGGCGGGGTATTCGTCTGGCCGAAACCCTAAATCCAGAACGCTTCAAGGAAAAGTTGGGCGAGCTGCTTGAGTACCATAATTTTTGGCTGGAGAAGTATTTCTCCGCAGATCCTATGGACTTCAATGAAACTTATGAAAGCTCTATGGCGCTCGCTGCCGAGGTTCAGCCTATGATCGCTGACACCATCGACATGCTACACCGGCACCGAAAAGCCGGTGACAACATCCTGTTCGAAGGTGCTCAGGGATCACTGCTGGATATCGATCATGGAACCTATCCGTTCGTGACTTCTTCCAATACCACAGCAGGCGGAACGGCTACAGGCAGTGGATACGGACCATTGTATCTCGACTATGTACTTGGCATTACCAAGGCATACACTACTCGCGTAGGTTCAGGGCCTTTCCCAACGGAGCTTTTTGATGAAGTAGGCAAGCACCTGGCAACCGTTGGACATGAAAAGGGCGCAACAACGGGCAGAGATAGGCGCTGTGGTTGGTTCGATGCTGCCGCAGTCAAGCTGGCAATGCGCATCAACAGTGTTTCCGGGATATGTCTCACTAAACTCGATGTACTCGATGGCCTCGAATCGGTTCGAGTTTGCACTGGCTATCACGGAGTCGAAGCCACTTCCGGAAGTTTAATGGACAGCCAAAATTTTCAGAACCTTGAACCCATCTACGAAGAACTCCCAGGCTGGAGCGAGACCACTTCCGGCGCCAAAACACTCGAAGAGCTTCCAGCCAACGCACGCGCCTATATCGAGTACATCGAAGGCGCCATAGAGGTCCCTGTCGACATCATCTCAACCGGCCCCGACCGTGAGGAAACCATCACCCTCCGCCACCCCTTCGAAGCCTAAGCGCCAGGACACCCATTTAAACTTCCATTTCACTTCTTAGGACACCCATCTACTTTTTACTTGCGTGTCCTCTTTTCTTGCACATTTCCAATTCCAAAAAACTTGCTTGTGTCACTGTCACGAAAACTCTTTTCGGTGATTTCTTGCATAGTGGCATAAAGCAACTACAATTCTTGGTCCCTACAATTAGAAAATTCACTTTAAGATAAGACATCCGAGCTGTGACTCGCGCCCGATCCCAACAAGTATCATTGGAAGATACTCCCTATTACCACTGCATCTCTCGTTGTGTTCGTCGAGCCTATCTGTGCGGTGATGACCCGGTTACGGGCAAAAATTTTGATCACAGAAAGCGATGGTTAGTGCAACGAGTTAAAGAGCTGGCCAGCTATTTTGCGATTGATATCTGCGCCTATGCCGTGATGAGCAATCACTACCACTTGGTTTTGCACGTAGATGCAGAGAGTGCAGCTAAGTGGACTGATGAAGAAGTAATCAAGCGTTGGATCACATTGTTCCCCGGCCACTCAGCCCTGGTCGAAACTCTGACTCTGAACAAGAAGTCGAAAGCAGCACAGAAGATGCTTGATAGAAAGATTGATGAATGGCGCACTCGCCTCACTGACTTGAGCTGGTTCATGCGTTGTCTGAATGAATCGATTGCGCGTAGAGCAAACAGAGAAGATGAATGTACTGGCCGGTTCTGGGAAGGAAGATTCAAGAGTCAGGCACTTCTGGATGAGAAGGCTTTAGTGACCTGTATGGCTTACGTGGACTTGAATCCTATACGCGCTGGGATCACTGATGCATTAGATAGTAGCGATTTCACATCTATACAAGAGCGACTCATCGATCATGCCAAGCGCTCCAAGAAACGTAACTACCGCCAACACAGGCTTCTCACAAGGCGGGGCGCTAAGCATCTACTGGGGAAGAAGGGTACGGGCAGGCAGTCTGCCTTAAAGTCGCTAGCCGGTATGCCGGGAATTGACGCTGATACGTTACCAATAAACCAGCAAAGCTACTTCGAACTCCTGGACGTTACGTCCAAGGCGCTGAGTCTTGTGAAGTCTGATAGAGAGAAAGCTATCAACATGGTTGATGAAAAACAGACTACTCTAGATAGCCTCAAAGTCGGAGTAGAATCTTGGCTGGCCGGCGTTTCAAAATTTGAGCGTTTCTACGGTGTTGCTGCAGGCACGGAAAGCTCGCTTGTGAACTTCCACAATTCAAGAATCAGCTCAGGCGTAAAACTTAAACACCCGGACAAATGGATCCGCGGCACCACTCCCGCCAAACAGTTCTTCAGTACCTGAATACCCTTTCAGACAAACCTAATTGCTGCCAACTCCACTCGGCAGTTCTCCACCGTGTTTGTCCACGAAAAGTTGATCAATTTTCCAACAACTAGTGCGTATTTTTTGATCGCGATGCGAGCTAGTTCGACCTAATTTGGCTTTTCGTTTATCTAACAAAAATAAAGGACACCCATATAAATATTAAATGGATGTCCTCTATATTGAATTCCGTTGATGAACTTGCTGCTATCGTAAGTCTCAGAAATTAAAAGGCTTATTTGCTTTGCGCCTGGCGTGAATCCTGGCAGGGTTTGCTAAATTATTGATTTCTTACTACATATTGTTTGACTTTGAAGGGTCAACACTATATGTTGCGCTGCATGCAGTGACACACTTTTCTAAGTGATTTTAAGAAAACTCAATGTGAATCGTGCAATTCGGTTTGCGATAGAGATAAAGAAGAAGAAAGAAAGCGGCAACGACTCGGGATCTACGCACAAGACTTTTTGAAAACATCACATTTCCCCGATTGCTGATTATTAAAGAGATGTTGGAGTTAGTGGCGGATGGCAAAACCTGCTGAAGTAATCAATGATGACCAGAGCAAAGACGTCGTTCCTGATGAAGGAGTCGATGGCGATAAGCTCTTTCTTCGTCAATTGAAAGAAGAAGAGATCAGAGCGAAGCTTGATGCATTCGCCCGTGAGTTGGCAGAGGCGAAAGCAAAGCGAGACAGAAGCTAACCCGCCTTAACTGCATTAGGTCCCCAATCTTGTTGCCCACATGGGCGTCGCTTTCCCTTCTCTAATCATCTAGTCGATACCGCGACATCTTGTCGCTCTGCAGCTATGGTGATTTCACATCGAGATAAGGCTAAACTAAATCCTCTATAAAAGGAGGATGTCTGGGTGAAGCTGTTTTCAAGAATCTTTGGTTTCTGTGTCTTGTTTGGGCTGAGCGCCTGTGCAAGCAATCAAGACTACTCGCCCCTGCTTAGAGCCGAACCAGAAATCGGGGCCACCCTGACACGTGCTCCCAGAACTTTACGCCTTTATTACAGCGCATTACCCGATGTTGCTCAAAGTAGTCTGCGTTTAGTAGGGCCTTCTGGTGAACACAATCTGCGCGGATTACACACCATGGCTGCTGACGATCTGATGATCGAGATAATGGATCCGCTACAGAATGGAAGCTACACCGTCGAATGGACCACGGTGGTGGCTGACGACCCAAGCACCTATTCAGGATCTTTCGAATTTGATGTTGCTGTTAGCGATCAGTGATGATCATAACATTGGGTCTTTGAGACAGATCAAATCCAATAATCGAACGTACTCTATAATCAACATTCACTGACTTGAGAGCACTGCGAATCTGCGCATACTTCTTCAGTGAAAGAAATTTTAAATCGAGCGCCAACTTGATTAGTTGAGTTGCGCTCAGTTAGGCGGATTGTTGTCCTGTGGGTTCTACTCTTTATTCTTATTTGTTGCTTAAGTCTCTCTATGAGCCGACATCTTCTTTTGAGGAGTTGGCCAGGTCTGACCCGAGCCCGCTAGCGATTTTTTTCCGCTATTCAGTATGGCTTCTTCTCCTGCCGCCCTGTTTCGCATTGATCGGTGGAGCCAATTTTGGCTGGCGAATTGGTGCGGCCGAGCCTCTGATGCTCGATGCCCAATCTTTGCTCGTGGTAAGTGTCGGCTATTTTCTGGTCCTGATTTTTGGTCTCTTTAGTACCGCCCTCATCAGCAGTTGGATGGCGTCCACCTACGGCGCCGACGCAAATCTCGGCAAACACGTTGCTCTTATTACTATCGTAGGTGAGCCACTGGCCATCGCCAGCATCGTCCACCTGTTTCCCGACGTGCTAGTCAATATGTTGGTTCTGATCCCCACCATGATCTGGAGTATGTACCTGCTCTATAAAGGCATTCCAATTGTGCTCAGTACCCCCCCGGAGCGAGGCATGCTAATGGCGTCATCCCTGGTGGGTTGGTTACTGGTAGCCGCGGTCAGCCTGCTTGGCATCAGCATGGCGCTGTGGACTCTTGGGGTCGGACCGTTATTGGGAGTCTAGCCTGCTGGGAAGTTAC
>JAKSCP010000227.1 GCA_022360535.1 Pseudomonadales bacterium
CGGTCTGCTTCCCCTGTCATCAACAGCGTTGGCGTCGTCATGTTTGGAATCAACGACAAAGGCGAACGCTGCCAATATTCATCCAGGTTTTCCCAGGGCAGACCGTCGAACTGATTCGCGATCTGACCTATTCCACTGTCCGCAGTCAGTACTTTCGATACCCAATTGACTACCGGCTTGGCGACAGCGGCTGCTTTAAACCGGTCAGTGAGACCGATCGCATAAGCCGCGGCAATGCCACCAGCAGAACCACCGGTAATGTATAAACGGTCCGGATCGGCAACACCCCTCTCGATTAATTCATCAATGCCGGACATATGGTCGGCGAAGTCATATTCGGACGAGTACTTGTTCTGCAGCAACAGAGCGAAGCGCTCGCCGTAACTGGTACTTCCGCGATGGTTGTTAAAGAACACCACATACCCAGCGGCGGCCATGCGCTGCATTTCTGCTGAGAAATGCGGACCATAGGCGGAATGAGGTCCGCCATGAATCTCAAGAATCAGTGGATAAGACTGCCCCGGTTGATAATCCGGCGGTGTCATATACCAGCCTTGAATTTCTTCCCCATCGATTGATGAGTTATAGATGATTTCCTGCACCTGCCCCAACTGCTTATGACCCAAGAGATCTTCGTTCAATTGCGTTAACTGCGTCTCACCCCGATTTTCTACCAGCACCAAATCAGCCGGCCGTGTTGCAGTTCCTTTGGTTACTACAACGGTATCCGCTACAGCATCATAGGAGCCACTCGTATATGGCCGACCCAACGATTCACCACCGAGGCCTGAGGCGATCATTCGATGCCCACCATCCAGACTGACACGGCCGATCTCGGTAATGCCGCGGTTAGTGATTTGATAGAACAGCGCATCGTTGTCATCCCAGATCCAGTTGGAGAGCGAATTATCAATCTCCGCAGAAAGACTACGATCGTCAGAGCCATCGATGTCCATTACATGCAGATAGCGATTGCGATAGGCCAGCTTTTCGTTGTCAGTTTTGCCGTAGGCGATATATCTGCCGTTAGGGGAAACCACTGGCGCAGTTTCTGTGCCTGGCGCATCGGTGATCTGTCGCAGCTCGCCATCCAGACCAATGGCGAAAACATCAGACTCCCTGGTCTGCAATGCCCAATTCTCATTGCGATTTGCGGAGAACAGTATTTCTGAGCTGTCCGGTGTCCAACTCAAGCTACTGCGATGATTGAAGTTTCCGGAAGTGAGCTGCCGGGGAGTGCCGCCTTCAGCGGGAACCACGAAAATGTGAGAGTAAGCCGGCTCAAGAATACCGCTACCATCCGCCTGGTAACGAGTTTCAGTGATGTACTCAAACGCCGGAGACCACTCCGCGCCTTCCGGTTTCTCTGGCAAACTGATGGAGAAGGGTTTGGCATCAAACTCGACATTCATGGTGAACGCGATCTGTGTACCGTCCGGTGACCAACTGATGTTTGCTGCAGATGACTGAATGTTTGTTAACAGCGCAGTCTGTCCGGTATCCATCCAACGCACATACAATTGTGACCCTCGCTCCTCATTCGACACATAGGCAAGCCGGGTTCCATCGGGAGACCAGCGTGGCGACGAATAGTTTGCGGTGCCGGACAGCAGCGGTCGATGGTCGGAGCCGTCCGCATTCACAGTCCAGATATTGGACCTGGTGCGGTCAGTCATAATGTCATTGCTGCGCCTGACGTAGGCAATCACCTCTCCGCTGGGTGCAATCTGAGGATCGGTGGCGTACTCCAACTCAAACACATCACTGGCATTGAACCGATTCATCTCATCAGCGCTTGCGAGCAGCGGCAACGCAATAAACGCTGCCGTGACCAATGGTTTTAAGTTGGCTAAAAAGTTGTGAGCTGGCTTATTTAACATTGAACTGGTCTCTCGCTATTGCTATTCCGGTTTCTTAAAGATCAAGAAGAAGCGATCCGTCATGTTTGGTATCTGACCCACTTCCTGATTCAAGGCATCAGCAGGTTGAGCAAACATATCCGATACCCGATCTAATACGAAGCCGGCTTGTTGCACCTGATAGATCACACTCACAGGGTCTTCACGACGAAAATTAACGCGATCTTCCGGCTCCATATGACGACGAGTATGATCGATGATGACGTATTCACCGCCTGGCTTCAGCACGTCGAACACAGCCGCATTAATGCGCTTATTATCTGCTTCGTTGTAGTTATGATATTCACGGATGTAGAGAAATTTATCCGCCGAAGCCGCTGGCAGCCCAAATTCAATATCACCAATGTCATAACGCAAGGCAGAGCGGTTGTAGTTGTTTTCTATAGCTACCGGATGAGTCATGGAAAACTCGGGTCTGTCTTTCCAATCACCCCAGCCGTCGAAGGTCGATTGGGAATCGATAACCATGAGGTGGCCGTTATCATTGATAACCGGTCCGAGTATTTTCGTGTAGTAGGCCTGCCCCGCAGGTAAAAACTCTATCAGCGTCATATCGTCTTCGATACCCATAAAGCCAATCGCGGCAACCGGATCCCGGTCTTCGTCTCGCGCCAGTTCCGCTGGAGTACGATGATCTCCCTGCATGACTTCAGCAACTTTCTGTTGCACCGCAGTGAGACTCTGCGCCATGAGGGCTCCCGGCAGGAAGATGAGCATAAGCATGAGCGCAGAAAGATTCTGGGCAGAGAGCTTCTTGGTTGTGGCGTTAATGATGGACATAGTTTCTCCTAAAGCAGGGTAATGAATTAAGTAATCAAATTGCATTGCTGAGACGAGGATAATCAGACATTGAATCCCCCCGCCTGAATTCTTGTTATCGAGTTGCCGGCACTGCATCTAACAACATAGGCAACATCTCTCGCAGGGCCTGACCTCCCTCGGAAGCCCCGGTGTATTTTCCTATACGAACGATAACCAGATCGTGACTGGGTATGATCGTGGTTGACTGTCCGCCAGCACCGCGCATGGAAAATGAAGGCGGCAAGCCATCATCTCCCACCTCATTGTCTACCCAGAAGAAGGCGCCGCCATACACTGGACGGCCATCGGTTATCCAGGCGGGTGCGGTTGTGCTCGCGTACTCCACATAGCCTTCCGGTAGCAGCCTTTCACCATTCCAGACTCCGTCCTGCAGATACAGATTACCCAGCTTGGCCCAGTCTCGGGCAGACATGAAGGCCAGACCCTGGCCAAGGAAATTGCCATAGGTATCGGTCTCAATAAGAGCTGTGCGAATACCCAGTTTGTCGAACAGATTACGTTGCGGAAAACTGTGGTAGTCCTCCCCGCGCCCTTCCACAGCAAGTCGGATCAGATAACTGGTAAGCACAGGATCGGTATTGCGATAACGACCGATGGTGTTAGGTGGGTACTCAGCCGGACGGGTGGCTGCGTAGTGATATTGATTCACGCCGCCAGTGTAGAGATAAAAATGATCAGCATAAGTACTGGTATCAAACTCCGGATCTGAAGGCGCATTGATCATGATGCCACTGGACATGCGCATGATGTCGCCTATACGAATGGCTTGCCGCGGATCGTTGGGTTCTTCCTGCCATTCGGGAATGGGTGCGTTTTGCCAGAGCTCGTATTCGCCCTGCTGAATCAATACGCCCATAAGGGTGCCCGTAAGACTCTTGGTCATGGACCAACTTTCTAAAGGCGTGTGAATATCGACTTCGTCGCTGTAGCGCTCTCCTAAAACCTGTCCCCGGTAAGTAACTACCAGGCCCAGCGTCCGCGCGTCTTCTGGCCCGAACCCGGTATCCAACGCTTGCTGCACCCGCTCGATGTCAACGCCGCGAGGAAAGGAATCTTCGGGAATCACATCACCCATTGGCCAGGTTGTGGAATGGGCTGGTGGCAAATTGGCTTCAACAGTCGATGGCATGAACTCAATCGTATTCTCACCTAGCGAGTGAGCAACACAGCCCTGATTGTCATAACGCCTCGCGGTTCTTACAACACCATCCGGCAGCACCAGGCTGACTTCCTCACGCACGCGGTCAATGCGCGTGTTCACCACATGCTGTCGCTGGTCGAAAGGCGAGATGAAACCACCTACGTTAGCGGCCGCATCAACAGGATCGAGTCCGGTGACGAACACAGCAGAGCAGAGAATCTTGGCAAATCCGGCAGTGTAATGATGCAGTGCTTCACCTGGCGGAGGGACGTAAGCATTGTCGAGACGAAAGTAATCTGCTCGTGCATTGATGCTATTCGGTGACCCATCGCTGGCTGGCGCCTCGGCAGCACCACTTGTGATTGCGACGAATAACAATAGTGCAGCGACTATGGATGTTATTGGCTTCATTCTCGTTTTCCTTTTTATTGTCTTTATTCTTGTCTTGTCTGACCTTTCTGTTTCCTATGCAATATCTCAGCGGATGTCTTCTATTGCAGAATAAGGCAGGGACCACAAATCTTTATTGCCATATCCACCTGCACGCTCCGAGTCGAAAAAGAAGGTCTGAAAATCCGGTGAAAACGCCGGGCAACGATCATGCTGATCTGAATTCACCTGCGCGCCAAGATTAGTGAGTTGCCCCCAATTACCCTCAGCATCCCGCGTGGTCACAAAGATATCTTCCCCACCGAAACCGTCTTCCCGTGTTGTAGTGACATAAAGGGAATTGCCATCGGGTGAAGGCAAGGAGTGATGTTCGTGCGCCGCTGAATTCACATTGGGGCCCAGATTAACGGCTTCCTGCCAGACACCATTCACTTTTTCTGACATCCAGATGTCATTGCCGCCAAATCCTCCCGGCCGGGTCGAAGTCCAGTAGGCAAACTCCCAGTCATCTCCGGAAAAATACAAACAGTGATCCATATACGGAGAATTCATTGGTCCCTCAAGATTACGCGGCGTGGTCCAGGAGCCATCCACCAGATCACTGACCCAGATATCGGCGGCACCCTTGCCCCCTGGTCGCGTACTCATGATGTACAGTTGTTGTCCATCCGGCGACAACAAAGGTTCCACTTCCAGGTGTTCCCGCGTACTCACTTCCCAGACGATTTCCGGCTCGCTCCAACCGTCACCTTGTCGATGGCTGACACAGATATCGGAACCCTCTTCGCCGTGCCTATCGAAGCAGTTGAAATACATGGTTTGCCCATCGGGCGTAAAGGTAGGTTCCGCATCCCGCGCCGAACTATTGATCACCGGACCCAGGTTAGTAGGCTGGACCTGCGCCTGTGTCGCCGTGCCAAAGAAAACCAATAGTGCGGCCAGCATTGTTATAGGGACATTTCGCATGACTCAACTCCAGGATGGATAGCTGGACAGGCAGTATAAACACTAAGGCAATTCCTAGTCTCGATTTATCGTCGGGAAATCCTGGCGGCTCGAGCACGCTCAAGCGCACCGACTTAACTGATCAGTGTGATTAAAATTTATGAACTAGAGAAAGGAGAGGTTTGGGTAGAAGGAAGCAAGTGGCGGGCAACTGCCCGCCACTTATCTTGATTATTCTGGCTGGTAAGGAAGTGAAGAATGATGCAGCACAATTCGCAGCGTGCCCTCTTCGTCCTTCTTGTAGCCCCAGCTCTTGTCGACCTTTGTCACGTTACCGTCTTTGTCGGTGAAGGTAACCCAGCCCATCCACATGGCAACATCACCCTGGATAAAGCTTGCAGAAGTTTCAGAAACCACTGTACGCCAGCCTTTGATGCCGAAACCGCCGTCGAGTGGATACTCATCGGTGTGACCAACAAAATAAGACAGCGCACCATCACGGGTTGGGCGGAACGTCTGCTCGCCGCTAGCCAGAGTCGGCTTGAACAGTACTGGACCCAGGTTGTATCCATAGGCAGCGTCAATCGCGCCATTGGCAACTTCTCGCGCGGCGTCAATACCACCTTCTTCGAAGGCTTTGGATACAGCAACCAG
Source organism: Pseudomonadales bacterium (assembly GCA_022360535.1). Classification (GTDB taxonomy): domain Bacteria; phylum Pseudomonadota; class Gammaproteobacteria; order Pseudomonadales; family Pseudohongiellaceae; genus UBA9145. Next base: position 5,872 of record JAKSCP010000227.1, read on the forward strand.
GGCATCACCCCAGATTTTCCGAGCTTCAGTTAATTCCTGTTCAGTAATAGGTGTCGTCATCTTTAAACTCCGTTCGTAGCACCTCGAAGGGCTAAGTTTTATTGTGGCTCAAGTCCAGTACGTCATGAATGTTGGTGCAGTTTTCTAACAGCAAAAAGTCAGCCCAACTTGAATCCGGACGTTAGGGCTCAGGGCAATAAGAGTCAAGATTCAAAGGCTCTGATTTACCGAACTTATACTTCGAGAAAACCGAATTATTGGCGTAAGTGATTCGAAAGTGTCGTATCTTGGAGAGCTGGCCGGAACCGCCGGTGTACTGCCTGCAACTAGCCGCAGTCTAGTGTGACAGTAGGGAGTGCCCTAACGAGCGCGAGTATGCAACGAAGGCTGGAATCAGCGACAGCAGCACGGAAGCCAGCAAGGCGCCAGCCATATACAGCCAGATTCCCAGAGAGGATGGCCAGGCCTCGATGACAAGGGCATAGGTTTCGCTCAACCAGGCCTGAGTTAGCCCGAAGCCGAGAACTACCAGCAAGTAGCCAAACACAGCGGCGACCGCCATCATCGCCAGTCCTTCCAGTTCAATCAGCCAAACTATAAAGGAGGGACGCGCACCAATAGCCCGATACAAAGCAAGCTCACGACGCCTCTCCCGCAAGGAGGAGAGCAACATGGTACTGAGACCAAGCAACGAAGCAGTGAGTACCAGTATGGAAATTACCTGCAACAGATTTTCCAGCGTTCCGATAATCTGCCACAGCTCACCTAACGCCACCGCGGGCAAAATGGCAGTTAGTGGTTCCGAAGGATAATTATTTATCGCGCGCTGCAAGCCAAACACTGCCAAAGGCGTATCGAGACCTAACAGAATCGCTGTGATCTGGGTGGGCTCCAGCTGAGCCAGTCTAGGATCGTCCGGTTGCGGACTAAGCGCTGCAACCTGAACACCATCCTGATAACCCAAATGAATCGCCTCTATTCCCTGCAAGCTGACATGGATGGTTCTGTCCACAGGGGTTCCCGTGGGCGCTAGTATGCCAGTTACCGTAAATGGCAAATTGTCGTGATTCACAAAGCTCGTGTTACCGATACCATGGGAAATGACAATCTCTGCACCCACTTCATAGCCCAACGCATTGGCGACTTCACTGCCGAGGACCGCGTGCAAAGGACTGCTAAACTCCTCGCCGGATGACAGCCGTAGATTCTCGTTGTCGCCATAGCGGAAATACTCAAAATAGTCATTATTAGTACCAAGCACGCGGTAACCCCGATGGGAGTCACCCAGGGAGAATGGAATACTCCAGGAGATTCCCGGACGGGCAATGATGTCCTGATAGCTTTGCCATTGAATATTATTCGTCGCGTTGCCAATTCGAAACACAGAATAGAGCAGCAGATTGACCTGACTGGTGCGGGCGCCTACCAGTAAATCCACTCCCGACACCGTTCTGACAAAACTGCTCTCTGCCTGCGCTCGAACATGTTCAACACCGATGACGATGGCCATGCTGATGGTTAGCGACGCGAGTGTCAGCATGACACTGCCGCGCCTGCTCCATAAGCTGCTGAGTGCGACTTCAAACATGAGTAACTTCTTGCGGTTTGACCTTGTTTATATCGGCGAGTGCTACTTTGGTTTCAAACATATCAGCGAGCGAATTGTCATGACTCGCAAACACCACGGCACAACCGGTTGACTCACGAATGGACAAAAGTAATCGCACAAAGTGGTCCTTGGCATCTGCGTCTAATGCAGAAGTGGGTTCATCCGCCAGAATGATCTCAGGACTATTAATGAATGCACGTGCGATAGCAACGCGCTGCTGCTGGCCCACACTAAGCTGGTCCGCCGGCCTTTGCAACAAATCAGGATGCAGCTGCAGGGATTCAACAAGTTCGACTGAACGGTTTTCAACCGCCTGACCGGATTTCCCAGTAAAACGCGCTGCCAATTTCAGATTTTGACCCACTGTCAAAAAGGGAATGAGATTGAACTGCTGAAAGACAATGCCGATATGCTCGGCTCGAAAACGATCTCGCTTGCGGGCAGTCAGACTGGCGATGTCCGTATCCAGAATCCTGACACTATCCGCCGGTGCAGCTAATATGCCCGCCAGCAGGCTTAATAAGGTGGATTTACCGCTACCCGATGCACCGCGTAAAAACACCGATTCACCGCAAGCTACCTGAAAATCCGGCACGTCCAGAGTCGGCCGCTCAGCGCCAGGCCAGGTATAGTGTAGGTTTGTGATGCTTATGGCATTCATTTGCCGCTAATCTACCCGTGATCTCATCCGATTCCAACGACTCAGCTGAACTCTACTCTTCTTTACAAATCCAGCCGTATTTCCGACAATTTGTCCATCAGCGGCGGATTTCACCATGTCTAGGACAATTTTTTCAATTCTTCTCTCACTAATTCTCTGCTTCCAGGCAGCTATTGCCCAGGATCAGGAAGAAGTGTTGGCTGTGGAGTGGGTCGATCTCATGAGCCAGGCGGACCTCGATGCCGTACTCAACGCCCCTCAACTAAACCACGACCTGTATGGCTGGCAAGATCAACTTGCCGGTAACGACGATGGTGAAGCCTACCTGAAAGCACTGCAGTCATACGATGTGAATCCCGATCTGGTGGACAAGCGAATTC